>JAICZO010000184.1 GCA_029057255.1 Muribaculaceae bacterium
CTACCCCGCAGGCTCGAACCTCTCCAACACAGGCTTCATAAACCTCGGCGACCTCACCAACACCGGTGTCGAGTTCAACATCAACACACGACCCGTCGTGACACGCGACTTCGTATGGAACTCCAACGTCAACATCGCATGGAACCGCAATAAAATCACCCGCCTGGCCGAAGGCGCCGACACAACAACCGGCGGCATCGGCAACGGCGTCAGCGTGCAGAAGCATGTCGTCGGCGAGAGCGCATACACATTCTACGTCTACGAGCAGGCTTACAACGAGAACGGCGATCCCCTCGAAGGAGTATACGTCGACCAGAACGCCGACGGCGTAATCAACGAGGACGACAAGATTCTCTACCACCACGTCAACCCCGACATCACCGTCAGCTGGCACAACTCGTTCAACTACAAGCACTGGGACTTCGGCATCGTGCTCCGCGGCGCTTTCGGCAACTGGGCTTACAACCAGAACATGATGGGCAACTCCTTCCTGTCGGCCACAAACACCGCTCCCATGAGCAACGTCCTCGACAACACCTACCTCTTCGAGTCAGTGCGCAACACCGAGCTGATGCTCTCGAGCCACTGGGTACAGAATGCCTCCTTCGTCCGCTGCGACAACATCACAGTGGGATACACATGGGAGAACCTGCTGAAGAACAACCTCCGCCTGCGTGTATTCGGCGCCGTGCAGAACCCCTTCGTAATCACAAACTACAAGGGCCTCGACCCCGAACTCACATTCTCGCAGGGTATCGACAACAGCGTATACCCCCGACCCGTGACCGTAACACTCGGCCTGGTGGCAAACTTCTAAGACCGGTATAAACTCATTAAGAACTACAAAACATGAAATTCAACAAATATATCATCGCAGGTTGTGTGGCTCTGATGGCCTTCGCCGGTACCTCGTGCGTAGGCGACCTCGACGTCACGCCCAACGACCCCAACCAGAAGCTCGAGCTCTCGTCTGTCGCTGAATGGGACGGCTTCCTGGCTCGCCTTTACGGCAACCTCTACCGCGACGACGTCATCACGACATCCGACGGCGGCGCAGGTACCTTCACCCGCACACACTTCAACCTCCAGGAAATCGTGGCTGACGAATGCTTCATCTGCGAGAAATGGAACGACCCCGGCTACATGCCTCTGAACTTCTGCACATGGAGCTCCGACAACGAATGGATCTACGCTGCCTTCGCACGCGAATTCTTCATCGCCAAGATGTGCTCGGAGTTCATCTCCCAGATGCAGGACAAAGGCGCTGCCTTCTTCGACGAAGCCGAAGTGAAAGCACGCATCGCCGAAGCCCACGCCCTGCGCGGTCTGGCATACTACTACATGATCGACGTCTTCGGCCGCGGCCCGTGGATCGACGAGAACTCCGTGACAGGTGCCATCCCTCCCACCTACGACCGCAAGCAGCTCTTCGACGCCATCACCGCCGAGCTTGAGACATACGTCCCCGACCTCAAGCCCGCCGCCGAGCAGGATTACGGCCGCGTAAGCCGCGAGGCCGGATACATGCTCCTTGCCAAGCTCTACCTCAACGCCGAGGTATACACCGGCACCGCAATGTACAAGGAGTGTGCCGACGCCTGCAAGAAAGTAGTCTCGACAGGCATCACCCTCGCTCCCGAGTACAAGTACCTCTTCTGCGCCACCAACGACCGCTACGTCGGCAACGGCGAGATTATCTGGGCTGTGCCCCAGCAGCAGGGCCGCATGGAGACATGGGGCGGCACAACATACCTCACCGTTGGCGCATGGATCGAATACGCTCCCGCCGATGTGCTCAAGAGCCTCAACAAAGGCCCCGACGCTCCCTGGTCCGGCCTCCGCATCCGCCCAGAGCTCTCAAAGGCTCTCAAAGGCGACAAGCGCCGCATGCTCTACGAAGGAACATTCGCCGAAGAGATTCCCGACCTCTCGGGCATAGGCAAGAACTCCTGCGGATACATGCTCATCAAGTACACCAACACTACCGAGGAAGACTACACCAACCAGGCCGGTCTGACAAACAACAACACCGCCATGTCGAACACCGACTATCCTCTCTTCCGCCTCGCCGACACCTACCTGATGCTCGCCGAGTGCCAGCTCAGAGGCGTGCAGTGCAACGGTCTTGAATACCTCAACATGGTGCGCGAACGCGCAGGCATGCCCGCCGTAGGCGCTCTCACCGAAGACATCGTGCTCCACGAGCGCCAGTGCGAGCTCTACATGGAAGGCCACCGTCGCTCCGACCTCATCCGCTTCGGCAAGTACACCGGCGGCAACTACCTCTGGTCGTGGAAGAACGGCGTCCTCGAGGGAGGCGTCATCCCCGAGTACCGCGCTCTCTTCCCCATCCCCTACCAGTATGTGAACACTGTCGGACAGAACCCCGGCTACTAATCGTCTAACTCCTTTTTTCATCCACAGTTATGAAATTCGCAAAATTATATACGGTTATGGCCTGCGCAGCCGCCCTCTGCGGCATGGTGTCGTGCAGCGACGTCACCGAACCCGTCCTTCAGAAGCCCGACCCGGAAACATTCAAGATGAACACCCCGCCGCTGCAGGACCAGTACATCAAACTTTCGGAGACAGGCACCTTCAACCTTACTCTCAACGGCCAGCCCTCATACGGCTTCTCGGCTGTGACACAGTACCGCGCACAGGTGTCGATGACAGGCAAATTCGATACCGAGACCGACTACCGCGAGCTGACGCCCACCGGCACCGGCACTCTCTCGCAGATGACATTCAACGACATCGACCTCGCTGAAGCCCTCTGCGACCTCCGCGGCATCAAGGAAGAAGACCAGTACACCGACCTCGGCGAGCAGAAAGTCTACTTCCGCGGCGTTGCATTCATCAACGGTGTGCCCGAGAGCCACGTCGTGACATCGAACATCGTGTCGCTCAACCGCGTGCAGTCGTTCTTCTCCGTACCCAAGCCCGGCGTGATATACGTCATCGGCAACTATGCCGGCGCATGGATTGGCCCGACCGCCGACCAGGCTGAGAACCTCATCCCCTACTCGCTCTCTGAAAAAGAAGACCAGATCCGCTCGAAGGTATACTACGGCTCGATTCTCTTCGACCCCGAGGCAACCGAGAAGAAGGACAAAGAAGATGTCGTGATACAGAACACCGTCTTCCGTTTCTACACCGCCCTCACAGGCTGGGATGACGACACCGTGGGATGCGCCGGTGGCAAGGACGCCGACACTCCCGTCGAGTTCGACGACTTCAAGGCAGGCTCTACTCTCGAGCATGACATCACCAAGACCAAGGACTCCTTCCAGTTCAACGGATACCGTGGCTCTATCGACTTCACCGTCAACCTCAACACGATGAAAGCCATCATGACGGCTCCCGCCGCCCAGTAATACACCTGTAAATAACGAAAAAGCATTCAAACTATGAAGAAATTCGCTATAATAGCTCTGTCGGCGGCGGCTTGCTGGGGTCTCACCTCATGCGACGAGTACACTCTGCCCAATCCGCCCGCGCAGAGCAACCCCGAGGAAGTGGTCTTCAAGGCCGAGGACCTCAAGCTCACAAGCACTGTCGACGGCACCGTCGACCTCCCCAAGTATGTGGCAGAGCAGCAGCCCGTCAAGCTCTTCGACATGTCGCTGACCGACTTCCCCGCCTCGAGCGAGCTGTCGCTCATCGCCGAGTGCTCGGCTGACGACACCTTCGGCACAACCGAGGACATCCCCCTGACATTGACCGAGGAGAACACCGTGACTGTCCGCGCAGGCGAGCTCCAGCAGATGTTCAACACCATCATCTCGAAGGACCTCGTGGCCAAGGACGTATACGTACGCGTAGCAGCATATGCCGTCAGAGGCAACTCCAAAGTAAGACTCGGCGGCCCCGACTATTACTACTACAACGGCGTGGTCAACATCCTCCCCGAGCCCCAGGCCAACGTCATCGAACCCGCTTACTACCTCGTAGGCTCGTTCTGCGACTGGGACATCTCCAAGGGTCTGCTCATGAAGCAGCTCAACGAGGGCAACCAGTATGACAACCCCGACTTCATGCTCAAGGTCGACGTCACTGAGGCTCAGGCCGACGCCGGCGGCTACATCTTCAAGATTGTGCCCGTGAGCGGATTCGAGAAAAACACGTGGGAAGGCTCGCTCGGCTTCGCCGACATCACCAAGACTCCCGCAGGTGCAAAAGGCAACCTTATCGCCACCGACGACAAGGAAACAGAGGCTTACAAAATCGAGAAGGAAGGCGGCTACATGGTGAAAATCAACATGGAGACACGCCGCTTCGAGGTCAACCTCGCATCCGACTTCCTCTGGGCGCCCAGCTACGGCACCTCGATCAGCAACTTCAACAGCATGATGCGCCTCACCACATCCGACTATGTCAAGTACGAAGGCTCGTGGCCCATCAAGAACGGCGGTTTCTGGCTCGCGGCACAGCCCAGCAACGTGCGCGGATTCGTATACCGTCCTGACGGCGACACCGAGGTAATCGCCGACGACAAGAAGTCGTTCACCGGCAAGATGGTCATCGACCCGTCGCTCAACACCCGCATGAAAATAGGTACTCCCGGCCTCTACTATGTCACAGCCGACATCGTGACCCTCGAGTACACGGGCAAGCTCATCGAAGAAATTGACGTCATCGGCGCTTTCAACGACTGGGATCTCAAGAAATCAGTGCCCCTGACCGCCGACAAAGACTTCAAGACATGGAGCATCACCGGCCTGACAATGAAAGCGGGCGAGTTCAAGTTCTGCGTATCGAAGGACTGGGGTCTCAGCTACGGCAGCACCGACGGCACAAGCAACGAGCTGCGCCAGAACGGCAAGAACTTCAATATTGCCGAGAACGGTGTCTACAACATCGTGCTTGACTTCTCGAAGTACCCCGCACATATGACAATCACCAAGCAATAAACGACCGATAGATTATATGCCTGACAAGCGCGGCACCGCCACCGACGGCGATGCCGCGCTATTGTTTTTGCTCGAATTACTACTTTTTTCATCTGTTGAAGCTTTTTTTTGCTAAAAATTTTTGATGTTACGAAAAAACAGCTAAATTTGCAGCAGATACTCACAGTATCTACCTATATCAGACTTACTTATTAACTCACAACATTATTTTAAAACTAATTGCATGAAAAATCTTTACTCTGCAATCGCACTCGCACTTGTAGCATCAGGCGCAAGCGCACAGTCTCTCTACTTCATGGGCTCGGGCGAAGGCCTCAGCTGGGGTCCCGGCGAAAACCTCGAAGTAAAACTCGCTGACGGCGCCTACACTGTCGAAATCAAGGCTCTCTCCGAGTTCAAAGTATCAACAGCCCCCACTGTCGAAGGCGAAAACGGCTGGGACGCCTTCAACGCAGGCGCTCTCGAAGGCAAGGACAAAGGCACTGCTAACGAAGCAAACCTCGGCAAACCCGTAGAGCTCGTTCTTGGCGGCAGCAACAACGGTGTGCCCTGGAAAGGTGACTACAAAATCGTCATCACCGAAGACCTCAAGACTATCACTCTCACAACAGATACTCCCAAACCCGTAGGCTTCGCCAAAGCATTCCTCCGCGGCGACATGAACGAATGGGGCACAACATGGGAAATGACTACCGAAGACGGCAAGACATACTGGTTTGACTGCACAGGCGACAAGGTAATCCCCCAGGGCACCAACTTCAAAATCGGTGACGAAGACTGGGGCGCTATCAACTACAGCGCAGGCGACGAAGTTGTGCCTATCGACGAATACATCAAGTGGAACTACGGCGACACACGCAACTCTGTGATGGGCTGCGACGAAGAAGCCTACGAAGGCACCGTCCTCCTCAACCTCGTCAACGGCACACGTGAAGCCGCTCAGGTTATCTTCTTCACCGAAATCGTCGAGCACGTAGCTCCCGAGTTCATCCCCGAAGAAGGCGGCGTCGAGATGGTTACTGTCGACAACAACGCTCCCAAAGTATACTACAACCTCCAGGGCGTACGCGTTGCCAACCCCGAGAACGGCCTCTACATCGTCCGTCAGGGCAGCAAGACAAGCAAGGTATACGTGAAGTAAGAATTTTCTCTCTCTACTAAGCATAACACACATTTTTTAAAGCAAGAACAGGCTGCGCGTGGTGCGCAGCCTGTCTTTTTTATGTGTGTCAGATTGTGTGGAAGAGTGTGCGAGAGAGAGCCCTGTCAGCGTACCGGCTCGAGCTTGACGGCCGCGCCTGTGGCCGGGTCGAAGACCAGCGAGTAAGGCTCCTTCTTATCGGTGAAGATGGCCGGGTTGAGACCGAAAACGACGCCGAGCTGCGCGAGCGACACTTCCTGCGAGGCTATGATGCGGCCGCCGTAGCTGACACTTACCTCGGCAGTGCCGGGGATGCAGTATGCGACGCCGCCCTTGGGGAAGGTCTTGGGCTCGCCTTTCTCAGTGACGGGCAGCTCGCCCGGCTCGAGAATGCGGACGTCAACGGTGATGGGCGCTCCGGCAAGATTGTCGGCGTCGACAATGCCGTCGACAGCCGAGAGACGTGCCACGACGCGACCCTTGACTTCGTTGGTGTCGGGGACGAAGGTCACCTTCTCGACGACAGTACGCTCGGTGCGCACACCTGCGAACATCGCCGTCAGCGCAGCCTCCTGTGCCGCCAGATTGTCGAGCACGAGCTGCATGGCCTTGCCGTCGGCCGGCGGATTGTCGGCCTGTCCCGAGAGAATGTCGGAGCGGGTCTCGCGCAGCTCGAAGATGCGCTGTGCGGCCAGCTCGGCCTTCTTCGACGACGATGAGCTGCGTGCCATGTCCTGCGTCACGGCCTGACGGGCGGCATCACCCTCGAGGGGCGACGGTGTGGCCGGGCGAGCCTTGGGGATATCGGGCAGCACGGTTGTATAGTCAGCCTCGGCGTTGATTGCCAGAGGCACGTTCTCGGGCGAGAGGGTCATGTATGCCGATGTGCCGTTCTTGAACTGCGCGAGCCACTGCTCGTTGCGGTCAGGGATGCCGCGGGGCACTATCGTCACACTCTTTACCGTCGCCGACAGGCGGTCGTTGCGGACAGCGTTGTCGATGCCGAGATGGCGACGGGCATAGTTGTAGAACTCACCGGGGTGCTCTTCCTCAAGCTCGGCCTCGATGTAAAGGTCGAGCGCAGTGATCGGCAGAGAGTAGACGAGGCCGTACTCCGAGGCTTTGCCCGCGGTCAGTTTCTGCGACGTCTGAGCCGCCGCGGGAAGCGCGGCCGACGCCAGCAGGGCGAGAGAAATTGTAGCAAGGGCTTTTTTCATGATCGGTGAGTTGTCTGATTGTTGTTTCGTGAGTTAAGAATTGAGTCAATCGCAGGCCCGATGGCGTCGGCGATGTCCTCGGCTGTCGTGCCCTGGATGCCGTTGATGCGCGCTGCGATGCGGCCTGCGATGCCGTGCACATACACGGCGGCCACGGCGGCCACTTCGGGCATCATCTTCTGCGCCACGAAACCGGCCATGAGGCCCGTGAGCACATCTCCGCTGCCGGCAGTAGCCAGCGCCTCGGTACCCGACGAGTTGACCACGATGGAGCCGTCGGGCCATATCGTGAGCGTATAGTGCCCCTTGAGCACTATCACGATTTTGTGCCGCGCCGCCATCTCGAGAGCCTTGAGCACGCGCGAGGCGTGCGAGCTCTGGGCGCCGAACAGACGGTCGAACTCTCCGGCATGCGGAGTCAGTATCGACCGTGCCGGTATGAAGTCAATCATCGACGGCTTGACGGTGAGACAGTTGAGGGCGTCGGCATCGAGAATCAGCGGTTTGCCCGCCGCAAAGCATGCTTTGAGGAAAACCTCGAGGCCGCGCACGGTATCGTCGGAGCATCCTATGCCGGGGCCTATGGCCACGCCCTCGCACTCACGCGGGTTCTCGAAGCGGCGTATGTCGACGTCACCGCCGTCGGTGGTGAACATGGCCGACGGCACCGACGACTGCATGACATAGAAGCCGCAGCGGGGGCCGTGGCAGGTCACGCGTCCGCAGCCCGAGCGGGTGGCGGCACGTGTGCACAGCACGGCGGCGCCGAGCATGCCGTATGAGCCGGCGAAGACGAGCACGTCGCCCAGGTCGTTCTTGGAGGCATATGGCGTACGCGCCGGCAGGACGGTGCGCACGGCCTTGGTGTCGACCATGCGCGTGGTGCAGCGCACCGCCGACATGGCGTCCTCGTCGAAGGGCACGTCGAGGGTCTTCCAGCGGCCGATAAGCTCGGCGTTCTCGGGCATGAAGAACGACAGTGTGGGGCCGACGAGAGTCAGTGTCAGGTCGGCATGCACTATGTTGCGGTTGATCATGCCCACGCCGAGATCGGTCGTCATACCCGATGGCAGATCGATTGATATGACCTTGGGGCACTGCTCGTTGATAAACCTCGCCACAGCCTGGTATCCGCCCCTGAGAGGCTTGCGGTACTCGCTGCCGAAGATGCCGTCGACAACAATCGTGCGGCGGTTCATGTCGGGCATCGTGAAGCCGGGGCCGGGGTTTATGACTTCCTGCAGGTACTCCTCTCCGGCTTCTTCGACAAAGACATCACGGGCATGCTGCGCGTCGGCCGAGAGCATGTCGCCGCCGATGTTGAACAGCACCACCGAGGCGGCACATCCCGCACGGTGCAGGTATGTTGCCGTAGCCAGCGCATAGGCGCCGCACAGTCCGTCGCCGGCGAATACCAGCACTTTTGCCGTCGAGTTGCCGCGCATCTGCAGCACTTCGGCGGTAACCTGTTCGCCCACCATCGACACGAATGCCGACCTGCGGTCCATCCACAGCTTCTGCTGCGGAATGTCAAGCTGCGCTATCTCGTCGAGACGCCCGATGGTGGCGTCGACGATAGTGCGGATGTCGGCCGGTGTGTAGATATTCTTCATCGTGAGCTAAAACAAAATCAGCGTGCGAGCAGTTCGTCGATTTTAGCACGTATTGCATCGACCTTCTGACCGCCTACCAGACGGATGTCGGTCTTCTGGCCATCCTTGAAGAAAAGCAGTGTGGGGAGGCTGCGGATGCTCTGCTCGGAGCAGAACTCGGTTTCGTCGTCGCAGTTATATTTTCCTACGATTACGCGGCCGTCGTATTCGGCGGCGAGCTCGTCGATGGCGGGAGCCATAGCCTGACAGGGGCCGCACCATGTGGCCCAGAAATCGATCACTACGGGCTTGCCCGATGCTATGATGTCGTTGACGTTTTCGTCAGTAAATGTAAATGCCATAACGGTAAAGGATTGTATGTTATTAGTTAATGATTTGTCAGTTGAACTGGCGGCGCTTGAGCGAGAAGTCGATGTCGAGCTCCTCAAGGTGCTTCATGATGTCGCGGTTGAGCCTCATCTTGAGCGCCGTCGTGAATGTGAGCTTGCGTCCGATATCGGGCGAGTAGACTGTTATCGACACAGGCACCTGCGGGTCGTGGCTGTCGCCGGCATCGCCGGTGCACTCGGGCTTGTCGAGCAGCTCTGTCAGCAGCTCGACCTGCGTCGGCTCCACGCGCAGGGTTATCTCGTCGATAAGATTGCCCTTGAGGGTGTCGAGGGGTATGATGCGGTCGAGGCCGAAGCGGAGGTTCGACACTCCGGTGGTGCGGTTGACAACCTGCTTGAACGTGCCTATCACGCACACGGCGCTGCCGGGCACGCACAGATGCCCGAACTCGGCCTTCTGCTTCTCGAATATGGCGAAGTCGGTGCCGCCGGAGTAGTCCTCGACCTTGACGATTGTCATGGTACCGGCTCCGGTCTTGCGCTCCTCGTTGCCGACGACCATGCCTGCGAACGCTATGGGACCGGCCGTGGGCTGTGCTATCTCGTTCTTCTCGGCGCATGTCGTGCCGACGCCGTGGTTCACTTCGAGCCAGTAGGGATCGAGCGGGTGTGCCGACAGGTACATGCCGACAAGCTCGCGCTCCTTGTTGAGGCGTACGAGAGTGTCCCACGCGGGCACCGAGGGTATGGCCGGGCGGCTTGAGGCCACTATCTCCTCGTCGTCGAAGCCGAAGAGCGATACTTCGGCCATCTTGGATTCGTTCTGACGCTGAGCGCCATAGCGTATGAGCTGCTCGGCGACGGTCTCGCCACGCTTGCCCACCTCGGCGGAGAGGTCCTCGCGCTTGATGCCCTCGAAGCAGTCGAAGGCGCCCGCAAGGACGAGATTGTCGAAGACGCGGCGGTTGACGGCCGACGACGGTACGCGCTCGACGAAGTCGTAGATGTCCTTGAACTTGCCGCCCTCGGTGCGGGTGTCGATGATGGTGCGCACCACATCGGCGCCGATGCCCTTGATGGCCGACAGACCGAAGCGTATGACGCCCGGCTCACTGACAGAGAATGTCGAGAAGGACTCGTTGATGTCGGGGCCTTTCACCTCGAGCCCCATCGCCTTGCACTCGTCCATGTAGAACGACAGCTTGGTGATATCGTCAAGGTTTCGGCTCAGCACGGCGGCCATGAACTCGGCCGGGAAGTTTGCCTTGAGGTATCCGGTCTGGAAGGCCACCCATGAGTAGCATGTCGCATGACTCTTGTTGAAGGCGTACGACGCGAATTTCTCCCACTCGCCCCATATCTTCTCGAGCACTTCGGCCTTGTGTCCGTTAGCCTGACCGCCCTCGAGGAACTTGCCTTTGAGCTCGTTCATCTTGTCGATCATCTTCTTACCCATAGCCTTGCGGAGGGTATCGCTCTGGCCGCGGGTGAAGTTGGCCAACAGTCGCGACAGAAGCATGACCTGCTCCTGGTAGACGGTGATGCCGTATGTGTCCTTGAGATACATCTCCATCTCGGGGATGTCATATACGATAGGCTCGCGGCCGTGCTTGCGGGCGATGAAGTCGGGAATCTTCTCCATTGGGCCGGGGCGGTAGAGGGCGTTCATGGCGATAAGGTCCTCGAACACCGTCGGCCTCAGCTCGCGCAGGTAGCGCTGCATGCCTGGCGACTCGAACTGGAATGTGCCTATGGTCGAGCCGCGGCTATATAGCTCGTATGTCTTGGGGTCGTCGATGGGTATGTTGTCGATGTCGACTTCCACACCCTGCGAGCGACGGATATTCTCGACTGCGTCGCGGATGATAGAGAGCGTTTTCAGACCGAGGAAGTCCATCTTGATAAGACCGGTGTCCTCGATGACACGTCCCTCGTACTGCGTGACGAGTATTCGGTCGCCATTCTTGTCGGCGGCGGTGCTGACAGGCACCCAGTCGGTGACGTCGTCGCGGCAAATGATGACGCCGCAGGCATGCACGCCGACGTTGCGTATCGAGCCTTCGAGCTTGTCGGCGAAGGTCATAATCTCGGCCACGCCGGGGTCCTTGTCCATCTCGACGCGGAACTCGGGCACGTACTTTATGCAGTTGGCCACGGTCTGCTTCAGCTCCTTCGACGAGTCGTTGGGGTCGGCAGGCATGTGGCGGGGGATGAGCTTTGTCAGCAGGTTGCCCGTCGAGGGCGGATAGTTCATCACACGGGTCACGTCCTTGATGGCCATCTTGGCGGCCATAGTGCCGTAGGTGATGATGTGCGCCACGTTGGCGGCGCCATAGTGCTCGGTGACATAGTTGAGCACTGTCTCGCGGCCGTCGTCGTCGAAGTCGACGTCGATATCAGGCAGCGATATACGGTCGGGGTTAAGGAATCGCTCGAAAAGCAGGTCGTACTTCAGCGGGTCGATCTGCGTGATGCCGAGGCAGTAAGCCACTACCGAACCGGCGGCCGAGCCACGGCCCGGGCCGATGCTCACGCCCATCGAGCGCCCTACCCTGATGAAGTCCTCCACGATAAGGAAGTATCCGGGGAAGCCCATCGTCTTCATGATGTGGAGCTCGAAGCGTATGCGGTCGTCTATCTCCTGTGTCAGGGGCGTGCCGTAGCGGCGCGCGGCACCCTCGTAGGTGATTTTGCGCAGATAGTCGGCCTCGAACTTTATGCGGTAGAGCTTCTCGTATCCGCCGAGACGCGCGATTTTCTTCTTGCCCTCCTCCTCGCTCATGACCACGTTGCCGTTCTCGTCCTGCGTGAACTCATCGAATAGTTCCTGCTCGGTGATGCGGCTGCGGTACTCCTCCTCGGTGCCGAAGTCGGCCGGGATGGCGAAGTTAGGCATGATGGGCGCATGGTCGATGTCGTACTCCTCTACCTTGTCGGCAATCTCGAGGGTGTTGGATATGACTTCGGGCATGTCGGCGAAAACCTGCGACATCTCGCCCGAGGTCTTGAACCACTCCTGCTTGGAGTAGAGCATGCGCTTCTCGTCGTTGACATACTTGTTGGTCGACAGACAGATAAGGCGGTCGTGCGCCTCGGCGTCGGCCTCCTCGAGGAAGTGGACGTCGTTGGTGGCGATGACCTTGACGCCATGCTTGCGCGCCAGCTCAATCAGCTGCGCCTCGACTGCCTTCTGATGCACGAACGTGTCGTGGTTGGCACGCGGCACCGTGGCCTTATGGCGCTGCAGCTCGATGTAGTAGTCGTCGCCGAAGGTCTCCTTGAACCACGCCACAGCCTTGTCGGCGCCCTCATAGTCGCCTGCCGACAGCAGACGGGGCACTTCGCCGCCGAGACATGCCGAGCAGACAATCAGCCCCTCGCGGTGCTGAGCGAGCTCGTTCTTGTCGGTACGGGGATGTGAGTAGAAGCCTTCTGTCCAGGCCTTTGATACCAGCTTGATAAGGTTCTTGTATCCGCGCTCGTTCTTGGCCAGCACCACGAGGTGGCGGCCGGTGTCGCGCTTGTCGACACGGTCATACAGCGTGTTCTGCGCCACATACATCTCGCAGCCGATGATGGGCTTGAGATGGCGGCGCGATGCAGCGTCGAGCTCTTCGCGGGCCTTTGCCACAGCCTCGGCGTCATCGGCGGCCTCGGCGGCGGCAAGGGCGTCCCTGGCCTTGCCCACGGCCTCCTTGACCTTCTTGTTGTGCTTCTTGATGTCGTTGAAGAAGGCCTTCACGCCGAACATGTTGCCGTGGTCGGTGATGGCAAGCGCGGGCATGCCGTCGGCGACGGCTTTTTTTATCAGCCCGGAGACTGACGACAGACCGTCGAGGAGGGAGTACGACGTATGGACGTGAAGGTGAACAAACTGTGGCATATGTTTCGTTGTGAGTAAGAGAGAGTTTCTGTTTTTCACGCTCGGGGAGAGCGAAAATCAGCCCAAAGTTACAAATTTTTCACTACATTTGCAAAATGAAGAACACTCCGCAGCCGCTGATTACTGTCGTCATTCCGGTCTACAACAGAGCGGGGGTCGTCGGGCGCACTCTCGAGGCTATATCGAGGCAGACGGCGGCCTGTTTCAGAGTGATACTCGTCGACAACAATTCGACCGACGGCACCGCCGACGTGCTCCGCCGCTGGGCCGAAGGCCGGAGTGCGGACGTCACCGTACTGTGCTGCAAGCGCCCCGGAGCGGCAGCGGCAAGACAGTGCGGACTCGATGCGGTCGACACGCCGTGGACGCTGTTCTTCGACTCCGACGACACGATGGCGCCGGAGCATATCGAGCAGATTGTCAACACCATCACATCGCACCCTGACGCTGAGATGATAGGTCGCGACGTGCGCTTCCACCACCCTGACGGGCGCTGCTGCATCAAGCCTTTCGCGGCGTCGCAGTACAGCTCGCTCTTCGACGGCACCACCGGCACGCAGCGCTACTGCGCCCGCACAGAGCTGTTCAGGCGCGCCGGAGGCTGGAACCCGGGCATCGGAGTGTGGGACGACATCGAGCTTGGAGCAAGGCTTCTCAGCCTCAACCCGGCAGTCGTAAAAATCAAGGGGGAGCCGACGGTCGACATCTATCTCGGCAGCGACTCGATAAGCAACGGCGAGACGGCCGGAAATATCGACGTACTCGACCGCGCCCTCAATGCGATAGGGACGACTCTCGGCCCGCAATACGACACGTGGATTGCCCTGAAACGCATCATCATAGCCGCCAACAGCCGCAATGAGGCGGGCAAGGCGCTCTATCACAAGGTCATATCACATTCACGCCGCCACCGCATGCTGCTGCGGGCGGCATACATCTACACCCGCGCCGGCGGACGCGGCGCGGCAAAGCTGCTGCGACCCTTCATCTGACAGGCCTCACTGGTGTTTGCCGGTGAGTATCCCTCTTATATCGTTGAGTTTGGTAAGCGCCTCGAGCGGGGTGAGCTTGTTTATATCCACACCGAGCAACTCGTCGCGCACCTGGCAGAGCACAGGGTCATCGAGCTGGAAGAAAGAGAGCTGCATGCCGGCCACGACATCGTGTGCGGGCGCCTCGATACGCGCCTTGCCCTTGCGTCGGCGTCCCGAGGGCGTGGCTGCAGCGTCTTCGCTGCCGGCTGGATGCTCGCCTGCGGCGCTCTCGAGCTGTGCGAGCACCTGGTCGGCGCGGCGCACTATCGAGGCAGGCATGCCGGCAAGCTTGGCCACGTGTATACCGAAGCTGTGCTCGCTGCCCCCGCGCTCGAGCTTGCGCAGGAAGACCACCTTGCCGTCGATTTCCTTGACGGCGACGTTGTAGTTGACGATGCGGCCATAGCTGCGCTCCATGTCGTTCAGCTCATGGTAGTGCGTGGCAAAGAGGGTCTTGGGGTGCAGGCCTCCGTATTCGTGTATATGCTCGACGATAGCCCATGCTATCGAAATGCCGTCGTAGGTCGATGTGCCGCGGCCGAGCTCGTCGAAGAGAATCAGCGAGCGCTCGCTCATATTGTTGAGAATCGACGCCGCCTCGTTCATCTCGACCATGAATGTCGACTCGCCGAGCGATATGTTGTCGCTGGCTCCTACTCGGGTGAATATCTTGTCGACCACGCCTATGTGCGCGCTGTCGGCTGCGACAAAGCAGCCTATCTGCGCCATGATGACATTCAGGGCTGTCTGGCGCAGCAATGCCGACTTACCCGACATGTTGGGGCCTGTTATCATCATGATCTGGGCGCTGTCGTTGCACAGCTCGACGGAGTTGGTGATGTACGGCTCGCCCGGGGGCAGCTGCTTCTCGATGACCGGATGTCGGGCCTCGGTCAGCGACAGCACGAGCGAGTCGTCGACCACGGGGCGGTTGTAGCGGTTCTCGAGAGCGACGCGCGTGAAGGCGTCGAGGACGTCGAGCTTAGCCAGCAGCGAGGCGTCAAGCTGTATGGCGGGGATATACTGCGCCACGGCGGCCACGAGCTCGGCATAGAGACGGTTCTGAATAGCCTCTATCTTCTCCTGGGCGCCGAGAATCTTCTCCTCGTAGTCCTTCAGCTCGGGCGTGATGTAGCGCTCGGCGTTGACGAGAGTCTGCTTGCGTATCCACTCCGCCGGCACCTTGTCGCGGTGCGTGTTGGTGACTTCGATATAGTATCCGAAGACATTGTTGTACCCTATCTTGAGCGAGCCTATGCCTGTGGCCTCGCTCTCGCGTGCCTGCAGACGGGCAAGATAGTCCTTGCCCTCATATGCCACTGCGCGCAGCTGGTCGAGCTCTTCGTTGACGCCGCGACTGATGATGTCGCCGCGCGAAGCCGTTCCGGCGGCATCGTCGGGTATCTCGCGGGCTATACGCCGGCGCACGATGTCGCAGGGGTTGAGCTGGTCGCCTATGGCCACAAGCTGCGGCAGACCCGTGGCCCGGCATATCTTGCTTATAGGCTCGATGGCGTCGAGGGCGCTGCGCCCCTGCAGCAGCTCTCGGGGCGAGATGCGCTCGCATGCCACCTTTGTTATCAGTCGCTCGAGGTCGCCCACCGACTTCAGATGGTCGGCAAGCTCCTCGCGTGCATCGGGGTTGCGGAAGAAGTGCTCAACCACATCGAGGCGCTCGTTGATGGCCTTGGGGTCGCGCAGGGGCATCTGGAGCCAGCGGCGCAGCATACGCGCTCCCATCGGGGTGATGGTGCGGTCGATGACGCCGAGGAGACTCTTGCCCTCGCTGTCGAGAGGCTCGAACAGCTCGAGATTGCGTATGGTGAAGCGGTCGAGGCGCACATATCGCTGCTCCTCGATGCGGGCTATTGATGTTATGTGCGACGTGCGCGTGTGCTGGGTAAGGTCGAGATAGTGCAGGATGGCGCCGGCTGCGACGATGGCGGTGTGCATGCGGTCGATGCCGAAGCCCTTGAGCGACGTTGTGCCGAACTGCTTGCGCAGCCTCTCGTCGGCGGCGTCGAGCGTGAAGAGCCAGTCCTCCATCTCGAAGCAGAGATACTGGCGGTTGAACTCGTCGGCCACGCGGCTCTTGAGCCCGCGCTGCACCAGCAGCTCCTTGGGCGCCATGTTGGCGAGGGTCTTGTCGATGAAGTCCACCGAGCCTTCGGTGGCGAGGAACTCGCCTGTCGAGATGTCGAGAAGGGCGAGGCCGCAGACGTTCTTGCCGAAGTGCACCGCCGCCAGGAAGTTGTTCTCGCGTCCGGTGAGCACATTGTCGTTCATGGCCACGCCGGGGGTGACGAGCTCGGTGATGCCTCGCTTGACAAGCTTCTTGGTGAGCTTGGGGTCCTCGAGCTGCTCGCAGATGGCCACGCGCTTGCCCGCCCTTACGAGCTTGGGCAGGTAGGTGTCGAGGGCGTGATGAGGGAATCCGGCAAGCTCTACATACTGGGCGGAGCCGTTGGCGCGCCTTGTGAGGGTAATGCCGAGAATCTCGGAGGCGGCGATGGCGTCCTCGGAGAATGTCTCGTAGAAGTCACCGACACGGAACAGCAGCACTGCATCGGGATGCTTTGCCTTCATCTCGGTGTACTGCTTCATCAGCGGGGTCTCGACGTATTTCTTAGCCACGGCGCGGGTCAGTTGTCTTTGTTACGTGCCAGCTTTGACTCTCTCGCGGGGATGGCCAAAGATGTGAAAATCTGAATGGCGGCACCGGCGAGCGTGAAGGCGAGCCAGTCGCGCAGTGTGCTGCCGGGATAGAACAGGAAGAAGACGCCGACACAGAAGAAGACGGCGCTCCAGCTCTCGATGCGGTGCAGGCGGCGCAGGCGCATGTCGCTGCCGCTGAAAGGCGTGAACAGCCTCACCACCAGCAGGAGCAGCGCTCCGGCCGCGTAGACATAGGGGTAGACGGTCTGCGCAAGGGCGTTGTCGCGCAGAAAGAAAGGCACTATCGTGGCAAGGAGCACCAGCAGCAGGCCGACAGGAGCACCTACGCTTGCGAGGCGCGGATTCCTGACTGAATTTGTGTTATTCTTCAATGCTTGGAGGGATTTCGTTGAATATATATACGTCTTCGCTTGCCCGCTTCATACCGTACTGCTCGCGGACGACCTGCTCCATGAGCTCACGGTCGGAAGCGAGACGGCGGTTGAGGTCGCGGTAGTAGAGCATGGTGTCGCGGTTGGCGTCAAGCTCGGCGCGGAGGCTGTCGATAGTACGGTCATAGTCTATGCTGCGGAAGACGGTGTTCTCTCCCGAGAAGACTATATAGCCTATGACGAGCAGGCATGCCAGAGTGACGGGCGACAGGAATCGCCTCATCCATGCCAGTGTTGAGGAAAGTCGTGCGTTCATAGCACAAAATTACTCACAAAAGCCGACAAGTGCAAATAAAAACGGAGGGCGCCGCGGATTTTCACTCCGCCGGCTCGTGCTTCACCGGCGGATAGTCGATGGTATAGTGCAGGCCACGGGACTCACGACGCTCTTTAGCCTGCCGCATAATGAGATAGCCGACGTTGATGATGTTGCGCAGCTCGCATATCTCACGCGATGCCTTGGAGCACTTGAAGAGGCGCTCTGTCTCCTCGTAGAGGATGTCGAGGCGGTTCCAGGCGCGGTCGAGGCGGAGGTTGGAGCGGACGATGCCGACATATGTGCCCATTATCTGGTTGACTTCGCGGAGGCTCTGGGTGATGAGCACCATCTCCTCGTTGTGGCGTGTGCCCTCGTCGTTCCAGTCGGGGACATCGGTGCGAGGCGCTATGCCGTGCAGCTCTTCCGAGGCGTGGCGGGCGGCAGCGTCGGCATAGACGACAGCCTCGATAAGTGAGTTGGAGGCGAGGCGGTTGCCGCCGTGGAGACCGGTGCACGAGCATTCGCCAAGGGCATAGAGATGGCGTATCGAGGACTCGCCGTTGAGGTCGACCTTGATGCCGCCGCACAGATAGTGGGCTGCGGGAGCCACGGGGATATAGTCCTTAGTTATGTCGATGCCGAGCGAGAGACACTTGCGGTAGATGTTGGGGAAGTGTTTCTTTGTCTCCTCGGGGTCTTTGTGTGTGACATCGAGATAGACGTGGTCGTCGCCGTAGAGCTTCATCTCGGAGTCGATGGCGCGGGCCACGATGTCGCGGGGAGCGAGTGACAGGCGCGGGTCATACTTGTGCATGAACTCCTCGCCGCGCAGATTGCGCAGCACGGCGCCGTAGCCGCGCATGGCCTCGGTGATGAGGAAGGAGGGACGGTCGCCGGGGTGGAAGAGGGCCGTCGGGTGGAACTGGATGAACTCCATGTCGGAGACGGTGCCCTTGGCGCGGTAGACCATCGCTATACCGTCGCCCGTAGCCACGAGCGGGTTGGTAGTGGTCTGATAGACAGAGCCGACGCCACCGGTCGCCATGACAGTTATCGGGGCGATGAAGGTGTCGACAGCACCCTTCTCGATGTCGAGCACGTAGGCGCCGTAGCAGGTTATGTCGGGCGTGCGGCGGCTGACAATCTTGCCCAGATGGTGCTGGGTGATGATTTCGATGGCGAAGTGGTTCTCGAAGATGTCGATATGCGGGTTGGAGCGGACAGCGCGTATGAGGCTCTCCTGAATCTCGAAGCCGGTGTTGTCGGCATGGTGGAGGATGCGGAACTCCGAGTGGCCGCCTTCGCGGTGCAGGTCGAAGTCACCCTTCTCGTTGCGGTCGAAGTCCACGCCCCACTCGAGGAGCTGGCGTATCTGCTCGGGTGCATTGCGCACCACCTGGTCGACAGCCTTGGGGTCGCTGAGCCAGTCGCCCGCAATCATAGTATCGCGTATATGCTTCTCGAAGTCATCGACTTCGAGATTAGTAACAGAGGCCACACCTCCCTGCGCAAGGGCGGTATTGGCCTCTTCGAGTGTCGTTTTACATACAAGCGCCACACGGACTCCCTCTCGGGCGACCTTCAGGGCGAAGCTCATGCCGGCGATGCCAGAGCCTATCACAAGATAGTCGTACTCGTATCTCATCTTCAAATAGTTTTTCTCGCGCAAATTTACATATTTTTTTAATCCGCGCAATACCGCCGGCACCTAAAAATCACGTGACCGCCGTCAGGGCACCTTCTCGAGGGCGCCGGTGACCGAGTCCATGATGTATCCGGCAACTCTTACATCACGCGGCATCAGCGGATGGTTGCGGACAAGGTCGACGGTCTCGGCCACAGCCTCGCCGGTATCGTTGAAGCCGTGTAGCCAGCTGTTCAGGTCGATGCCGCAGTGGCGCATCAGCGATATGTGCTCGTCGTCGACGCCGCGGGCGCGCATCAGTCCGAGCATCTCCTCGGCATCCATGCCCTGCACACCGCATCCGGTGTGACCCACGACCATTACTTCGTTGACACCGAGCTCATAGACGGCCACGAGTATCGAGCGCATGGTCGAGTCGAAGGGGTTGGTGATTGTACCTCCGGCGTTCTTGATCATCTTGACATCGCCGTTGCGGATACCGAGCGCCGCGGGCAGCAGCTCGACAAGGCGGGTGTCCATACAAGTGACGATGGCAATGCGCTTGTCGGGGTACTTCGACGTCTCGAAGCGGCGGTAGCCCTCCGATGCGACAAACTCCCTGTTATAGCGCAGTATATCCTCTATCATGCCTGTTCTTTCTTGAGCTTGAAGCCCATATATACGCCGTCATAAGAGTTGAGCAGCGTCGTAAGGGCGTTGAGAGTGGTGTTGTTGAGCACGCTCGACACCTTGGTGAGGAGCTGTATCATCTTTGTCGCGTCAAAGGTCAGGTTGAGGGTGTTGCCGGCCTTTGTGGCGTTGGCGTGCACCTTGCCGAGGCTCACCTTGCCGAAGGCGCTGAAGCTGAACACGAGGCCGTCTTTCTCGTCCTTTTCGACAACGCCGCGGAGCACGAGCAGACCCATCTTCATGGTGAAGGAGTGGTCTTCTTCGACGACAAGGCTCGTGCGGGTGAATCCGAGCTGCTTGTAGTAGGGTTCGAGCTTGGCTTCGAGAGCGGTGGCTGCACCGGCGCCGCCGATTTTCTTCAGCGCGTTCTCGCTCTGGAAGGATACGGCGGGCGACGTATAGTTCCATGTGCCGACAAGGTCGTCGACGGTGAACTTGTTGTTGGCCACGGTGTTGTTGATGAAGCTGCCGATAGCGCCGAGGATGCCGCCGCCCTTGTCTGACGAGCCGCTGTCTTTGTTATCGGCGGCAGTGGTTTCTTCCGATTTCTCGGATGACGATGAAGCTGCGCCGCGGAGGCCGTTGAGCAGGTCCTTGGGGTCGAAGGCGAAAGCGCATGTGGCACCCATGACCAGAAGAGCCATGACGGCTGTGATGAATTTTTTCATAAGAGTGTTGACTATTGGAGGGTTACTCTGTGGCCAGGACACGGTTGACCATGCCCGGGTCGATTTCGCGGATATCGTCTTTATCGTCATGGCTGACTGCGATTTCGCTGTCGACCTGCTGCCAGATTGAATTGTTGCTCTTGAACTCGGGCACGATGTGCTTCATTTCAGCTACGATATCGTGTCCGCCGCCACGGTAGAGGCACTCGCGAAGACGCTCAAGGTGTGACTGGACGTCATTATACTCGTAAGCGCGCACGCGGGCAATCATGATTTTCTTGTGGTGTGTTGCGATGGTGTGCTCCTTCTCGTTGAGCAGCTCCTCATAGAGCTTCTCGCCGGGGCGCAGACCGGTCTCGATGACTTCGATGTCCTCGCCCGGACGCAGGCCCGACAGGGATATCATGCGGTGTGCGAGGTCCCATATCTTGACGGGCTGACCCATGTCGAAGACAAAGATTTCGCCGCCGGAACCCATGACACCGGCCTCGAGCACGAGCGAGCATGCCTCGGGGATGGTCATGAAGTAGCGGATGATGTCGCGGTGGGTGATGGTGACGGGGCCGCCCTGCTCTATCTGCTTGCGGAAGAGGGGTATCACAGAGCCGTTGGAGCCGAGCACGTTACCGAAGCGGGTGGTGATGAAGCGTGTCGACACACGGTCGGAGTTGCGGCGCATGTGGAAGAAGAGACTCTGCACGTAAATCTCGGCGATACGCTTGGAGGCGCCCATGACATTGGTGGGGTTGACAGCCTTGTCGGTCGACACCATGACAAACTTCTCGACGCCGTACTTCACCGACAGGTCGGCCATGTTCTTGGTGCCGAAGACATTGGTCATGACAGCCTCGGCAGGGTTGCGCTCCATCATGGGCACATGCTTGTATGCCGCGGCGTGGAAGACGTAGCGGGGGCGGTACTTCTGGAAGGCGTGCTCCATGCGGTCGCGGTTGGCCACGTCGCCGATGAAGAGATGTATCTTCATGTCGGGGAATGTCGACTCAAGCTCGAGCTGCATGTCGTGCATGGGGGTCTCGGCCTGGTCGAGCAGCACGATCTCGGAAGCGTCGAGAGCCGCCACCTGGCGCACAATCTCGCTGCCTATCGAGCCGGCGGCGCCGCTGATGAGCACCACCTGGCCGTGGATGACACTGCGGATATTGGTGTTGACAGTGCGGATGGGCTCGCGGCCGAGCAGGTCCTCTATACGGATATCGTGGACGTGCGTCGAGAGGTTGGGCATCGACTTGCTGTTGGTGTCGAACTCTTCAACCTGGTTGAGCATCAGCAGCTTGATGCGGTGCTGAAGGAAGATGTCGGCAGTGCCGCTGCGCATAAGCTCGAGCTGTGTGGAGAGGAACAGCAGCGTATCGCACTTATAGAACTCGAAGACTTCCTTGACGGTATTGGGGTCGTAAGCCACCACCGGTATACCGTTGACAGTCTGGTCACTGTTCTTAGAGGCGAGGCTCAGCAGGGCGACAGGGTCATAGCGGCCCTCGAACTCGCTCTTGAGAGCCGAGGCGAGGAAGAATGAGTTGATGGCCGAGCCGAGCACGATGATGCGTTTCTTCTTCTGGCCCACGCCTGCCATCGTTATATACAGGTACTTTATCGACAGGCGCATCAGCAGCATGAGCGTGAACGACATCACGCCGATGATGAAGATGTTCCAGAAGCTGAAATAGAAGAATCCCAAGGTGACGAACGTCACGAGCGACACCATCGACAGCAAGGCCGAGGCGGCCACGATGAGCATGACAAGGCGGTAGGTATCCTCGATGACCGACAGGCGGATGATATACCGGCTGGTGCCCAGAGCGAGCGTCAGAACCGCATAGACCACAAACTCGACTATGGCCCTTGAAAGCGGAGTATAGATAAAGGAATCGCCATAGGTGTTGTGCATGCCGAAAGCAAGAGTAAGGGCACAGCTGAAGCCTATCAGAAGAAGGTCGGCGAGGAAAACCATCCACTTAGGTGAAGGACGGTCGACAAAGTTCTGGATTAGAGTTGAGTTGGCAAGTAACTTTATTAGTTTCTTTTTCATAACTAACAATGATCAGTCATGTACTGACGGAGAAAGATTAATTTCACTGGGAAGAGCCGACAAAGTTACAAAATATATTTCACAACACAAAATAGAAAGATGACCGCGCACGCTCGCGCCCGAGAAGCCCCGCGGCAACGCACAGCCGCCGTCGCGCGCGTTTCTAAAAAAAAGCCAAAGATGCTCAGTATTTACAAAATTTATGCTACCTTTGCAGCCTGTTCGGAAGTAAAGTACAATTCCGGCAGATAGTTTATCCCCAATTATTATCCATAAACTATGAAACCTTTACAGGCCAAGCTCTCTAAATATACCGCGCCGCAGGAAGCTAAGGCGGCAGGCATCTATCCTTATTTCCGTGCAATCTCGTCGGAGCAGGATCCCGAAGTGACCATCAACGGCAAGCGCGTGCTCATGTTCGGCTCGAACTGCTACACCGGTCTCGTCAACGACCCCCGCATCAAAGAAGCCGCTATCGAAGCAACCCGCAAATACGGCACCGGCTGCGCCGGCTCACCCTTCCTCAACGGCACCCTCGACCTCCACAAGCAGCTTGAGGCCCGCATCGCCGAGTATATCGGCAAGGAAGACGTCATGATCTACTCCACCGGCTTCGGCGTAAACCTCGGCGTAGTGTCGACCCTCACCGGCCGCGAAGACTACATCCTCTGGGACGAACAGGACCACGCCTCTATCATCGAAGGCCGCCGTCTGTCGTTCAGCCAGTCGCTCAAGTACAAGCACAACGACATGGAGTCGCTCGAGAAGCAGCTCCAGAAATGCGACCCCGACAAAATCAAGCTCATCGTCACCGACGGCGTCTTCTCGATGGAAGGCGACGTGGCCAACGTGCCCGCTATCGTCGAGCTCGCAAAGAAATACAACGCCACTGTCATGGTCGACGAGGCTCACTCGATCGGCGTATTCGGCGAAGGCGGCCGCGGCATCTGCAACCACTTCGGCATGACCGACGACGTCGACCTCATCATGGGTACATTCTCGAAGTCGTTCGCTTCGCTGGGCGGTTTCATTGCCACCGACAAGGAAATCACCAACTTCCTCCGCCACCAGTCACGCTCCTACATCTTCACCGCCAGCATCACACCCGCCTCGACAGCTGCCGCTCTCAAGGCCATCGACCTGATGA
>JAICZO010000185.1 GCA_029057255.1 Muribaculaceae bacterium
CTCGTCGCCGCAGCTTTTCTCATAGGCGGCATTTGGACGGGATTCTACTACGCCAAGCACGACCGTCATGCCGTGGCCCGCGAAAAGCTTGACCAGGTCTTCGACATCATCGGTCAGAGCTATGTCGACGATGTCGATTTCGACAGTCTCGTCGAGCTTGCCATCCCCGAGCTGCTTGCCAATCTCGACCCTCACTCGGCATATATCCCCGTGACCGACCGTGTCGCCGCCAACCGCGATCTCGAGGGGTCGTTCTACGGCATCGGCATACAGTTCCAGATGATGAACGACACCCTCTATGTGCTTGAGGTCATATCGGGAGCGGCGGCCGACAGTGCCGGCATGCTGCCCGGCGACCGCATCATCGAGGTCGACGGCAACGTAATCGCCGGAAACGGTACCGACCAGGACAAAATCTTCAATATGCTGCGCGGCCCCAAAGGCACGCCTGTCAGTGTCACTGTCAAGCGCAACAATGCTCCCAAGCCCATATCATACAACCTGATACGTGCCGAAGTGCCCGTGTCGCCCATCGACGCCTCCTATATGCTCAACGATTCGGTGGGCTATGTGCGCCTGGGCAAATTCTCCGAGAACACCTATCCCGAAGTACTGTCGACGCTCGCACAGCTGCGCTACGACGGAGCACGGGCATTCGTCCTCGACCTTCGCGGCAACGGCGGCGGATATATGAATCCCGCGGTGCTTGTCGCCAACGAGTTCTTCGGGCCTGACAACCTTATCGTCATGACCAAGGGACGCTCGCTTGCCGACCACAGCCTGCTGTTCTCTGACGGCACCGGCGGCTTCACAGGCGAGAAACTCGCAGTGCTTGTCGACGAGTTCACGGCAAGCTCCAGCGAAATCCTCGCGGGAGCGGTGCAGGACAACGACCGTGGCATCATCGTCGGCCGTCGCACATTCGGCAAGGGTCTTGTGCAGCGTGCTTTCGAGCTGCCCGACTCGTCGGAGTTCCGCCTCACGGTGCAGCGCTATTTCACCCCCTCGGGCCGCTGTATACAGAAGGGCTACAAGCCCGGCCACAACGGTGAGTATCAGACCGAGATATACGACCGCTACGACCGCGGCGAGATTTTCAGCGCCGACAGCGTGAAAGTCGACTCTGCGCTTGTGTTCCACACACGCTCGGGACGTCCGGTATACGGTGGCGGCGGCATCATCCCCGACATTTTCGTCCCCTCCGACACGAGCGGCGTCACATCCTATTATATTAAGGTGGCAAACGCAGGACTCCTGCGCAAGTTCGCCTACGAGTACGCCGACCTTAACCGCGAACGCCTCAACGAGAGCCGCGACACGGCAGAGCTGCTGTCGATGCTGCCCTCCGACAGCGTGCTGCTGCAGTCCTTCGTGAACTACGCCTCCACAAAGGGTGGAATAGCCCCGAGGTGGTACTATATCAACATTTCGTCGCCTTTGATTGTTAATCAGATTAAAGCGCTGATAGCGCGCGACATCGTGGGCATGGACGGATACTTCGAGATTGTCAACGCCTCCGACCCTGTGGTCAACGCCGCCCTCGAAGCCCTAGCCGACGGCCGTGCCA
>JAICZO010000186.1 GCA_029057255.1 Muribaculaceae bacterium
GCCCCGCGGAGGCGCTGCATTACGTTTTTATACGGCCGATTGAGTGTGCCGGCACATAAGGTCGTATACTATTACGAAGGATTGATAAAAGATTTGGTTAAGAACAAGGATTCAAAACAAGCATGAAAAGATTATTTCTGCTTTTGACAGCAATGACAGCTGCTTCGTCTGCCGTGATGGCAGACGAAGCTCTGCTTGTGTCAAACCCCGCCAATATCAGCTCCCGCCAATACTCCAACCCCATCATAAATACCGACTACTCCGACCCCGATGTGGTGGCCTCGCCCGACGGCAGGACTTTCTACATGACGGCGTCGAGCTTCCAGTGCGCACCCGGTCTGCCGATACTCAAGTCGACCGACCTTGTGAACTGGACTCTGGTCAACCATGCCCTGCGCGCCGTGCCGCCGACCGACTTCTACAACGGCACTCCCCGACACGGCAAAGGCGTGTGGGCGCCCTGCATAAAGTACCACGACGGTGAGTACTTCATCTACTGGGGCGACCCCGACTTCGGTATATACATGATAAAGACCGCCGACCCCGAGGGACGGTGGTCGGAACCGGTGCTCGTCAGAGCAGGCAAAGGTCTGATCGACCCCACGCCGCTGTGGGACACCGACGGCAAGGCTTATCTGGCCAACGCCTGGGCTGCATCGCGCTCGGGCTTCAACAGCATAATCACCGTAAGCGAGATGAGCGCCGACGGCACCCGCCTGCTGTCGGAGCCGCGCATAGTCTTCGACGGCAACGACGGCATCAACCACACCATCGAAGGCCCCAAGCTGTACAAGCGCGACGGATACTACTATATACTTGCTCCCGCCGGCGGAGTGGTCGACGGATGGCAGCTGGCCATGCGCTCCGACAACATCTACGGCCCCTACGAGGCACGCCGCGTCATGGAGCAGGGCAAGTCGCCTGTCAACGGCCCGCATCAGGGCGCATGGGTATCGACCCCGGCAGGCGAGGACTGGTTTATCCACTTCCAGGACAAGGGCGCCTTCGGCCGCGTCATTCATCTCAACCCCATGAAGTGGGCTGACGGCTGGCCCGTCATAGGCAAGGACGCCGACGGCGACGGCTGCGGCGAGGCTGTCACCCGCCACGCACGCCCCGCCGCACTCGAGCCTACGAAGGTCGACAGCGACGCCTCGAAGGCTCCGCTCTTCCAGTGGCATGCCAACTACAGCGACTTCTACGGTTTCCCCGGCAACGGCGCTATGATGCGTCTCTACAGCCACCGCACAAGCAAGGACTTCGTCAACATGTGGGAAGTGCCCAACCTGTGGCTGGCCAAGCTCCCCGCCGAGGAATTCACCGCCACGGCACAGCTGAGAGTATCGGCCAAGTCGACAAGCGAAGGCGTGTCGGCCGGCATGACGGTCATGGGCCGCGACTACGCGCGCTTCGGCTTCGTCAAGCGCGGCGACGACTTCGTGCTACAGCTCATAACATGCGCCGACGCCGAGCAGGGCGGCGCCGAGACTGTCACCGATGTGGCCACACTCAAGCCCTCGCGCGTATACGCCGCCGGACTGTACCCCAATGTCGAGCTGGACGTCTACCTGCGCCTCAAGGTCGACGGCAAGGGCGTCTGCCGCTTTGCCTACAGCACCGACGGGCGGCGCTTCACCACCGCCGAAGGCAGCTTCAAGGCAAGCGCCGGCAAGTGGATAGGCGCCAAGTACGGCTTCTACGCCATCGCTCCCGCCTCGGCCTCCGACCGCGGCTGGCTCGACATCATCGATCTTACAATAAACTGAAAAACAACACATATCCACCTCACTGAATAATATGCGACTTTCCCGAATCCTCGGTCTCTCGATAGGCTTGCTCCTGGCATCATGCGCCACAGGCCCTAAAGAAGTTATCGACGTCGACAACGCACTATCATACTGCAACCGACAGGTGCAGCGCACCCTTGCCGAGCTGCACGCCGACAGCATCGACTACACGATGATGCCGCGCAACATCGCCGCCGACAAGAACAGCTGGCACTGCCGCAAGGCCACTCCCGACGAGTGGTGCGCCGGTTTCTGGCCCGGCGTGCTGTGGTATGAATACGAGAACTCCCGCGACGAGATTATCCGCGAGGAGGCCGAGCGCTTCACCAAGTCGCTCGAGTATCTGTCGCAGCAGCCGGCGTTCGACCACGACCTCGGCTTCCTCATGTTCTGCAGCTACGGCAACGCATACCGCCTGACACAGAACCCTCACTTCAAGGACGTCATCCTCGCCTCGGCCGACACCCTCGCCACTCTCTTCAACCCCACCGTCGGCACCATGCTTTCATGGCCCCGCAATGTGGAGATGCTCGGCGGCCACAACACCATCATGGACAACATGATAAATCTCGAGATGCTCTTCTGGGCAGCCCGCAACGGCGGCGACAAGCGCCTCTACGACATCGCCGTCAAGCATGCCGAGACTACCATGAAGCATCACTTCCGCCCCGACAACACCTGCTACCACGTGGCGGTGTACGACGCCGAGAGCGGCGACTTCATAAAGGGCATGACTCACCAGGGATACTCCGACAGCTCTATGTGGGCGCGCGGACAGGCGTGGGCGATATACGGCTACACGGTCGTATACCGCGAGACTCATGACCGCCGCTTCCTCGACTTTGCATGCAAGGTGACCGACGCCTACCTCGACCGCCTGCCCGACGACTATGTGCCCTACTGGGACTTCGACGCTCCCGACATACCCTCGGCACCCCGCGACGCATCGGCTGCTTCGGTAGTGGCATCGGCGCTCCTGGAGCTACAGGCATACTGCCCCGCAGAACGCGGCTCGCAGTACAAGGACGCCGCCGTGAAGATGCTCACCTCGCTCAGCAGCGACAACTACCGCTCGGGCGACAAGCGTCCCTCGTTCCTCGACCACAGCACCGGACACCTGCCCGCAGGCTCTGAGATTGACGCATCCATCATCTACGCCGATTACTATTACATCGAGGCTCTGACCCGTCTGAAACGACTGAGCCTCGGCAACGACGCTCTCGCTTCGCTATGAAACTGAACTTCGCAGCCATAATTTCAGCCTCGGCTTGTCTGCTCTGCTCATGTGCAGGACGGCAAGCCGTCACTGTACAGGTCACAAACAACACCGGCGCCGACGGCGACCGCATCATCGAACTCGACGCCCGCGACATGCTCGCCCGCCTGGACGCGCGCCACTGCTTCGTAACAACTGCCGACGGCACAGAGATACCGTCGCAGATAACATCTGACAGCCTGCTCCTCTTCCACGCCGAGCTGCAGTCGGGAGCATCGGCCGACTTCCGTATAAATGCCTGCGACAGCGCACGCACATACGCTCCGACGGTCAGCGGCCGCGCATATCCCGAGCGCGCCGACGACATCGCATGGGAAAACGAGAGCGGCGGCTACCGCATCTACGGCCCGACGACACAGGCGAGGGGCGAGCGCGCTTTCGGCTACGACATTTTCTTCAAGCACTACACCGAAGAGCCTGTCCTCGAGCGCCTTTACGAGCCGGAGACAAATCCCCGCACATGGCAGATAGTGGACTCGCTACGCGCCATCGACCCGGCGCTGGCCGATGAGTTCATCAAGTCGTTCAGCTATCATATCGACCACGGCCTCGGCATGGACTGCTATGCCGTCGGCCCGACTCTCGGCGCCGGAGTTGCCGCTCCCGTCGACGGCGACAGCCTCAACTTCGCGTGGTGCTACAGCAGCGCCGAGGTGCTCGACAACGGCCCGCTGCGATTCACCGTCGCACTCGACTTCGCACCCCGCGCCATCGGTGCCGACAGCCTCGTGACCGAGCACCGCATAATAAGCCTTGACAGCCGCTCGCCGCTGAACCGCTGCCGCGTCATCTACGAGGGTCTCACCGCGCCCGTGGAAGTGGCCGCCGGATTCCCCCGCCGCGACGACTCCGAGGCGCGTCTCGACGCCGAGAGGGGGGTGGTGGCATACTCCGACCCGACGCAGGGCCCCGACAACGGCAGAGCATATCTCGGCCTGGTGGCTGCCGGAGGCCTCGGCGCAGCATATGAGAGATACGGCCACATACTCGGCTCGCAGACGGTTCAGCCTGCCGACACGCTCGAGTACTTCTGGGGCTTCGAGTGGGACCGCAACAATCCCCGCCTCGACATCGACAGCTGGAAAGCCCGTCTCGACGCCTTCGCCGAAGCACGCCGGCAGCCCTTCACGGTAAGCATAACAGATTGAAGACAAAAACTTGCTCGGGACGTGGCAAATCTGTATTTTTGCAACTTGTAAGTATATACTCAATGAACAGCATTCTTACATTCGACTCATATTATAAAAGCGTCATCTGGGGAGGTACCCGTATCGCCGAGTTCAAAGGCATACCCTCGCAGGGCACCGACATAGGCGAGAGCTGGGAGCTGTCGCCGATGGAAGGCCACGAGTCCGTCGTCGCCGACGGTCCGCTGAAAGGCCGCAGCCTCTCGGAGCTGACCGCCCTCTACGGCCGCGACATCATGGGCGACAGACTCATGAAGAGATACGGCGGCAGATTCCCCCTCCTCATAAAATTCATCGACTCCAACGACGACCTCTCGGTGCAGGTGCACCCCGACGACGCCCTCGCCGCCGAGCGCCACAACTCTCTCGGCAAGACCGAGATGTGGTACTGCGTCGCGCCGGCCGACGGTGCCTATCTCTACGCCGGATTCTCGCAGGCGCTCACGCCTGAAGAGTTCAGCCGCCGCGTGGCCGACAATACCATCGTCGACGCCCTCTGCCGCTACAACACCCGCCGCGGCGACGTCTTCTTCCTGCCCGCCGGACGCGTCCACGCCATAGGCCGCGGCAACTTCGTCCTCGAGATTCAGGAAGCGTCCGACATCACATACCGCATCTACGACTATGACCGCCGCGACGCCCGGGGCAATGCCCGCGAGCTGCACGTCGAGCAGTCGCTCGGTGCCATCGACTTCGACGACCACGCATGCGAGGCGCCCCTCAACATCAAGGCCGAAGCCGGCCACGACGCCGAGCTGGCAAGATGCGACTACTTCAAGACCGACCTTATAAACGTCGACGGATCATACAGCATCGACCTTGCCCCGCGCGACTCCTTCACCGTCCTCACTGCCGTCGCCGGCAGGATGACAGTCACCGGAGCCGACGGACAGACCGTCGACCTTCCACAGGGCCGCACCGTACTCGTGCCCGCATCACTGCCGTCGCTCACCATCGAGGGCCGCGGCGAAGTGGTGTCGGTCTTCGTGCCCTGACAGAATATATCACAACTCTAATACCGACATTCTCCCCAATGTACAAGAACGACAACCGTACTGTCATAACCCTCGACGCCGGCGGCACCAATCTGGTGTTCAGCGCCATGAGGGGTTATGAATTCATAGTAGACCCCATAACGCTCCCTTCCTGCTCCGACGACCTCGACCGCTGCCTCGGCACTATGGTCAAGGGCTTCAGGCAGGTCATCGAGCAGCTCGACGAGAAGCCCGTGGCTATAAGCTTCGCCTTCCCCGGCCCGGCCGACTACCGCAACGGCATCATCGGCGGCTATCTGCCCAACTTCCCGTCGTTCCGCGACGGCGTGGCTCTCGGCCCCTTCCTGTCGAAGACCTTCGGCCTCCCCGTGTTCATCAACAATGACGGCGACCTCTTCGCTTTCGGCGAGGCCACAGGCGGCATCCTGCCCGAAATCAACCGCCGCATAAAGGAGCTGGGCGGCACACGCGTCTACACCAACCTGCTCGGATACACCTTCGGCACCGGTCTCGGCATAGGCTCCGTCATCAACGGCAGGCTGAACCTGGGCAACAACTCATGCGTCGAGACATTCTGCCTCCGCAACAAATGCATGCCCGAAATAATTGCCGAGGAAGGCGCCTCGATACGCGCCATCAAGCGCGAGTACGCCTCGCTGAGCGGCGACAGCGACTCCTCGCTCACCCCCTATGACATATTCCTCATCGCCGAAGGCAAGAAGGAAGGCAAGCCCGAGGCTGCCGTCAAAGCCTTCGAGAAGTTCGGCGAGATAGCAGGCGACGCTTTCGCCACGGCAGTGACCCTCACCGACTCGCTTGTCGTTGTCGGCGGCGGGCTCACCGGCGCCGCCAAGTACATCATGCCCGCACTCCTGCGCGAGATGCGCTCTACCCTCAGCACTATGGGCGGCGAGAGCGTGCAGCGCGTGCAGATGCGAGTCTTCGACCTTGACGACGAACTCGAGTTCGCCAAGTTTGTCGTCGGAGACCCGCACCCGCTCAGAGTCTACGGCAGCGATGACACCGTCACCTACGACCCCATGAAGCGCACCGGCGTGGCTCTGTCGAAGCTCGGCGCATCGAAGGCCATCTCGATAGGCGCATACGTATATGCCCTCTCCGAAATCGACCGACAGCAGGTCAGCTAAAGACTCCCGACAATGTATCTCTTAGGATATGACATAGGCAGCTCGTCGGCGAAGGCCGCACTCGTCGACGCCACAACCGGACAGACCGTCGCCTCGGCATTCTACCCCAAGGAAGAAGCTCCCATCAAGGCCCTCCGGCCGGGATGGGCCGAGCAGGACCCGCGGAGCTGGTGGGAGTATATCAGACTCGCGACCGCCGACGTCCTCGCCACATCCAAGGTATCGGCCGCCGACATCAAGGCCATCGGCATAAGCTACCAGATGCACGGCCTCGTGGCTGTCGACAAAGACGGCGAGCTGCTGCGCGACTCCATAATATGGTGCGACTCGCGCGCCGTGCAATACGGCGACCGGGCCTTCCGCGCTCTCGGCGACAGGTGCCTGGCCTCGCTCCTCAACTCTCCGGGCAACTTCACCGCCGCCAAGCTGGCGTGGGTCAAGGAGAACGAGCCGGAGCTGTACAGCCGCATCCACAAGGTCATGCTGCCGGGCGACTATATCGCCTACCGCCTCACGGGCAACATCCTCACCAACGCCGAGGGACTGTCGGAGTACATGCTGTGGGACTTCAGCCAGAACGCCCCGGCACAGTTCCTGCTCGACTTCTTCGGCTTCGACAAGGCTCTGCTGCCTGACCTCGCGCCTACCTTCGGCAACCAGGGCACTCTCACCGCCCGGGCGGCGGCCGAGCTCGGACTCGCCGAGGGCACACCCGTGACCTACCGCGCCGGCGACCAGCCCAACAACGCGCTGTCGCTCAATGTCTTCAACCCCGGCGAAGTGGCGTCGACAGCAGGCACATCGGGCGTCGTATACGGCATCAACGGGACAGTCGACCACGACCCGCTGTCGCGAGTCAACTGCTTCGCTCACGTCAACCACAGCGCCGACGCACCCCGCATAGGCGTGATGACATGTATCAACGGCACCGGCATCCTCAACTCCTGGTGCAAGCGCAACATCGCCCCCGCAGGATGCTCCTACGCCGAGATGAACGACATCGCGGCCAAGGCTCCCGTCGGAAGCGCGGGCCTGACCGTACTGCCCTTCGGCAACGGTGCCGAGCGCGTCCTCGGCAACAGCGCCCCCGGCTGCTCGTTCCACGGCATAAACTTCAACATCCACGACCGCAGCCACATGCTGCGCGCCGCCCAGGAAGGCATCGTCTTCGCTTTCATGTACGGCATGGAAATAATGGAGAAGATGGGCATGAACATCAACCGCATACATGCCGGCAATGCAAACATGTTCCTAAGCCCCGTCTTCAGGCAGACCCTCGCCGACGTGTCGGGAGCCGTCATAGAGCTATACGACACCGACGGCGCCGCTGGTGCGGCAAAGGGTGCCGGAATAGGCGCAGGCCTATACCGCGACAACAACGAGGCCTTCGCAACTCTGCAGCGCCTCGGCACCATAACACCTGACAACGACCGCACGGCATGCCTCGACGCATACGCGCGGTGGAAAAACATACTGAACAAAAATACTGACTGAACAACTGATTATGAAAGAGTACTTCCCCGGGATTTCGAAGATTAAATTCGAAGGCACATCAAGCTACAATCCCCTCGCATACCGCTATTATGACGCCGAGCGCATCGTCCTCGGCAAACCGAGGAAAGAGTGGCTCAAGTTCGCCATGGCATGGTGGCACACCCTCTGCGCCGAAGGCGGCGACCAGTTCGGCGGCGGCACCAAGAC
>JAICZO010000187.1 GCA_029057255.1 Muribaculaceae bacterium
TCTCGTGGGCTCGGATATGTGGATAAGAGACAGCTGCGGCAGAGCGGATTTGTCGGCTTGAAAAATGTTTTTTAATTTTGTCGTGCTTTATGCTCCTGCGTTATCTTAGACCGTAGATTATTTACAAACATTTTTTTGATCTAAGCTAAGGCGGCGCGGCTCGGGTGACGTCGTGATGACGGCATACTCCGCGATTATAGCATACGGCACTATAAGTAAGTATGATATAATCTCTAAACACTAAGTATTTTAGAAATAAAAGACTTGAATCACAAAATGCCTCTTGGCTTAGGTCCTTGCCCGTTGCAGAAACGAGTTCAGGACTTTTTTATGCCCGAACCGAAAAAAATCGGTATATTTGCGCCCGTCTTATTATGAAATCTTCTTACAACCGTATTATCGCAGCCCTGCTGCTGTCGCTCATGCTCCCCGCAGCCGTGTGCGGAGCCGACCGGCGTGCCGCTGTCATCGACAGCCTGAGGCACAGTCTCGAGTCTGCCGCCTCGGCCCGCGACAGCCTCGGCATACTATATGACATCTTCGATCTCTCTGTCGGCGAGAACCGTCGCGCCGCTGTCCGTGATGTCTACGACGCCGCTGTCAGCGCCGGCGATACAGTGGCGCAGATCGACGCCATCAAGTATCAGGCCAATCTGTCGTTCAACGCCCCGATGTATCTCGAGCGCCTGTCGGAGCTGATAGAGAAGTACCCCGACAGCCCCAAGGCCCGCGAAGTGGCTCTCTTCATCCGTCTGCTCCGCTTCGACAACACGCTGCGCGAGAAAGAGGACGATATCGACAGCGAGACCCTCGGCAAGCTGATATGCGACTATACGGTGTCGCCCCCCGACTCTTACTTCGACCGCATCGACGTGCTCTACCGCATATGCTCCTGTCTGGGCAGCACATCGCGAGGCGAGCTATACAAGTACTACACGCGCCAGCTCGAGCGCCTGGTGGCGGAGTCGCCCCTTGTCGACGGCTCGCTGCGGCACCTCGTCTACACGCGCATGGCGCCGGTGTTCACGGCTCACGGAATGGCGGGAGCGGCCATACGCATCGACCGCAACATGCTCAATATCATAGACTCGCTCTCGGCGACCTATGCCGAGAGCGGCCGCAAATACCGCACCCTGTCAACAAACCGATACTCGTGCTACAGCCGCCTGCTGGCAAACTACGACTCGCTCTCCCGCAATGAAGTGGAGCAGTACTACCGCGCCGTGCTCGACCTCGCCGAGGACGACAACCAGGTCAAGGCAAACATGGACTATAACCCCGTGCCGCAGGCATACTACAACATGGCTGTCGGCAACTATCCCGAGGCTGTGGAGTATGCCCGACGGGCAATAGCTACCGGGCGCAATGCCAAGTACCACAAGAAGCTGTACCATGTGCTCTACGAGGCCGCAGCGGCATCGGGCGACCGACAGACACAGTTTGAAGCCGCCGTCGAGCTCTACAAATTCTATACCAGCAAAAGCGAGCATATCACGCTCGAGCGCGCGCGTGAGAACAGCATAATATCGGTCATCGGCGAGCTGCGCGCACGCTCGGCCGAGCTCGAGCGCATGAGCCGCTACAAGCTCCTGAGCGCCTACCGCGTGGTGATAGGCATCGTAGCTCTGGCGCTGATAGCCTTAGTGATAGCGCTCGTGTGGCAGCGACGGGCCATACGCCGCCGCGATGCCGAGGCGGCAGCAATGCGCACCCGCCTGTCGAAGCTGACCAAGGAGAACGAGGAGCTGACCGAGGCCCGCAAGGCCGACGCCGAGCAGCTCGAGAAGGTGCGCGCCGGTGACAAGACCAAGTCGGACTTCGTCAACAACATGTGCCACGAAGTCCAGACACCGCTCGCGGCCATCTCCGAGTATACTCGCCTGATAGTCGACTGTATAGCCGACGCCAAGCGCCCCTATCTCGACCGCTTCGCCAACATCGTCGACCTCAACGCGCGCCTGGTGCAGACTATCGTCAACGACGTCCTCGACATGGCCTCGCTCGAGCACGGAAACATGGCCATCCGCCTCGAGCCGTCGAGCGTCCACAACATGTGTCTGCTCGCGCTCGACAACGTCTTCGAGAACGAGGAGTCGTACAAGCCCGGCATAAAGGTGCTCTTCAACACCGCCAAGCTGCCCGACGTGTCGGTGCTGACCGACTCGCAGCGCGTGGTCCAGGTGCTGATAAACCTGCTCAAGAACGCCGAGAAGTTCACCGACAGCGGCACCATAACCCTCGACTACAAGGTCGAGCCCGATGCCGGCCGCATAGTGTTCTCGGTCACCGATACCGGCATCGGCATCCCCAACGGACAGGAGGAGGCAATCTTCAACCGCTTCCGCCAGCTCGACATCAACGCCGGAGGCTGCGGCCTCGGCCTGTATATCTCGCGCCTCATCGCCACGCTCCTTAACGCCATCGTCAAGGTCGACACGAGCTACCGCAAGGGCGCCCGTTTCCTGTTCATCCTGCCCTTATGAAAGATAAGCGACTGTCACGACCGTATGCACGCCGCCGTCCCGCCGGGAGGGTAGCGCTGATGCTGTGCGCCGCCGCGGTGCTGCTGCTTGCCGCGGCATGCAGCTCGACGCGCCATGTGCCGCAGGGCAGCTATCTGCTCGACAAGGTGTCGATCGAAGTCGACGACCGCACGGACGTGAACCGCTCCGAGCTGTACAACTTCCTCCGTCAGCAGCCCAACCACAAGGTGCTCGGCTTTGCCAAGCTGCAGCTGGCCACTTACAGCCTCTCGGGGCGCGACAGCACAAAGTGGTACAACCGCTGGCTGCGCCGCATCGGACAGGCGCCCGTGATATACGACAGCCTGCTCACCGAGGCCTCGGAGCGTCAGCTGCGCCTGGCGCTGGTCAACAGCGGCTACAACGACGCCCGCGTGAAGGCCGACACCGTCTCCGACGGCAAGAAAAAGATGGCGGTGACATACCACATCACCGCCGGAGAGCCGCACCGCGTGCAGTCGGTGGGCTATAACATCCCCGACACGGCCATACGCCGCATCGTGGCCGAGAACAAGGCCGAGGCAGGCATACGCCCCGGCATGCTGCTCGACCGCACGGTGCTCGACAACGAGCGCGCCCGCATAACACGCGTGCTGCGCAATGCCGGATACTACGACTTCAACCGCGAGTACATAAGCTACACGGCCGATACCGTCGCCGGCAGCAAGCTCGTAGGCCTGACGCTGAGCCTCAACGCCCCCGACGCGAGGGCTGCGCGCGGCGCCTCCGAGCAGTTTGCCGACAGTCTGAGCCTCAATCCGCACCTGCACCACCGCTACGACATCCGCAAGGTGGTCTTCGTCATCGACACCGACATCGACCAGGGCAAGCGCGAGCTGAAGCTGCAGGACACGGTGATGTACAAGGGCACGACATTCATCTTCGGCGGCGACCGCTATCTGAGGCCCGCCACCCTCGACGAGATGTGCTATATCCAGCCCGGCAGACCCTACTCGGCACGTCAGGTGGAGCGCACCTACGAGGCTCTCGGACGACTGAGCATCGTCAAGTTCATCAATATTGAGATGGAGCCGGTGGGCTCTATCGGCGACATAGGTCTGCTCGACGCATATATCTATCTCGCACGCAACAAGAAGCAGGCGGCGTCGGTCGAGCTGGAAGGCACCAACTCGGAGGGTGACCTCGGTTTCGGCGTGGGCGTCACTTACCAGCACCGCAACCTCGCCAAAGGCTCCGAGCTGCTCACCACCAAGCTGCGAGCATCCTACGAGAGTCTGTCGGGCAACTTCGACGGGCTTATCAACAACCGGTACACCGAGTTTGCCGGCGAGGTGGGCATAACCTTCCCCAAGTTCAAGTGCCCCTTCCTGTCGAAGTCCTTCAAGCAGAAGGTGCTGGCGTCGACAGAGTTCTCTGTCTCGGCCAACTATCAGGAGCGCCCCGAGTATACGCGCGTCATATTCGGCACGGCGTGGAAGTGGAAGTGGCAGCAGCAGCGAGCCGACCACATGCAGCGCCAGACATACGACCTGATTGACATCAACTACGTGCGCCTGCCGAGGTCAACCATCGACTTCATCGACGAGATAGCACCCTCCAACCCCCTGCTGCGCTACAGCTACGAGGACCACTTCATCATGCGCATGGGCTACTCCTTCTCGCGCACCAACCGCCGCATGCCCACGACCGATTTCAACGCTTACTACGTGCAGCCCTACATCACCACGCTGCGCTTCTCGGCCGAGATGGCGGGCAACCTGCTCTACGGCATCTCCAATCTCGTCGGCCAGCACCGCTCCGACGGCGTCTACAAGGTGCTTGGCATCCAGTACGCGCAGTATGTCAAGGGCGAGATTGACTATACCTATACCCGCAACTTCGACACCCGCAACGCCCTCTCCGTCCACGGCGGCTTCGGCATCGCATATCCCTACGGCAACTCGTCGATGGTGCCCTTCGAGAAGCGATTCTATGCCGGCGGCGCCAACGGTGTGCGCGGCTGGGGCGTGCGCACTCTCGGCCCCGGCTCGTACGACGCCCGCAACTCGGTGACCGACTTCATCAACCAGTGCGGCGACATCCGCCTCGACCTGTCGGTGGAGTACCGCGCCAAGCTCTTCTGGGTGCTCGAGGGGGCGCTCTTCATCGACGCCGGAAACATCTGGACCATACACGACTACGAGAACCAGCCCGGAGGACTCTTCAAGTTCAACGAGTTCTACAAGCAGATAGCCCTTGCCTACGGCGTGGGTATACGTCTCGACTTCACATACTTCCTGCTGCGACTCGACCTCGGTCTGAAGGCCTACAACCCGGCAATGAACCAGGAGCGCTGGCCTTTGTTACACCCGCAGTGGGGGCGCGACGCCAACTTCCATTTCTCTGTCGGCTACCCCTTCTAAAAATGTAATTACTGAAATGAAAACATACGTCATCTTCGACCTCGACGGCACTCTGCTCAACTCTATCGACGACCTTGCCAACGCCACAAACCACGCCATGCGCTCGCTCGGATACCCGACACACGGCATGTGGGTATACCCCAATATGGTGGGCAACGGCGTGAGAAAGCTCATCGAGAGGGCGCTGCCCGAGGACACGCGCTCCGAAAAGACTGTCAACGAGGCGCTGGCGCTGTTCAAGGAGTACTACGATGACCACTGCTGCGATGCGACGGTGCCCTATCCGGGCATCCCGGAGCTGATAGAGCAGCTCAGCGACAGGGGCATCAATCTCGCCGTGGCTTCGAACAAGTACCAGGAGGCCGTCACCAAGATTGTGTCGCACTATTTCCCGACGGCAAACTTCAGAGCCATACTCGGCAACGTGGAAGGCATGCCCCGCAAACCGGACCCGTCGATTGTCTTCAAGGCGCTCACGATGTGCCCCACACCCAAGGATGCGGTGCTCTATGTCGGCGACTCGGGCGTTGATATGGAGACGGCGCGGCGCGCCTGCGTCGAGTCGGTAGGCGTCACGTGGGGATTCCGCTCCATACATGAGCTGAAAGAGGCCTACGCCGACCATATCATATCGACGCCGGCGCAGATCCTCGATCTTATAGTCTGATTGTTATTACTGTCCTTCCTTGCCTACACCCAGCTCGAGAGCCGCGTAGGTGAGGATGTCGATGGCCAGCGTGGGCACTATGCGGTGTCCGCGGAAGTGTGTCACGTCCTCGCCCGAGCCGGCCGAGATGTGGCGCAGATGGTCGTAGAAGCGGCGTATCTCGTCGGAGGCGCCGAAGCGGGGTATATAGTCGTGCGCCGTGGCTATGAACAGCCCGAAGACCGATGCCGACAGCTGCGATGCCCGCATGGCGCGGTCGGGCGTGACGGAGTAGACATACTCGCTCGCCTTGAGGCAAAGCGCCTCGAGGCTCTGCAGATACAGGGCGGGAAATTCCTCGGGGCTGACGCGGGCATGCAGCACTGTCAGCAGCGCCATGACCTGCGTGGCAAGCGCCTCGTCGGCCATTCCGGCGCCCGACAGGCTCTCGACATGCGGGTAGGCTATGACGAGCAGCTCGGCGGCTCGTGCGGCTCGTGCGTCGCCCTCGGCGGTGCGGAGGCGTTCGCCTGCGGCTGCAAGCTGCTCGCCTGTCCATCGCAGCACAGCCTCGGGGCCTTCGGCGCCGACTTCGTTGAGGCCGGCGTAGAAGGCGTCAAGAATCTCTTTGCTGTCCATCGGCTCAGCTGAATTTGAGGTCGTGGCCCATGCGCTCTTTCTTGGTGCGCATGTAGCGTGAGTTGTAGGGGTTGGGCTCTACTTCGATAGGCACGTTCTCGACCACTTCGAGACCGTAGCCCTCGAGGCCTACGCGCTTGACGGGGTTGTTGGTCATCAGGCGCATCTTCTGTATGCCGAGCAGGTTGAGAATCTGCGCTCCGACACCATAGTCGCGCTCGTCGGCGTCATGGCCCAGGTGTATGTTTGCCTCGACGGTGTCGAGTCCTTCTTCCTGAAGCTTGTAGGCGCGTATCTTGTCCATAAGTCCGATGCCGCGACCCTCCTGGTTGAGGTACACGACGGCGCCGCGACCTTCTTTCTCGATCATCTGCATGGCCTTGTGGAGCTGCTCGCCGCAGTCGCAGCGGCAGGAGGCGAAGATGGCGCCGGTGGCGCATGACGAGTGCACGCGCACC
>JAICZO010000188.1 GCA_029057255.1 Muribaculaceae bacterium
ACTTTGTGTCGTGGGTCCGTTGATGTTAATTAGTTCTCGATGCCAAAGACTACTCGATGGCATGGGATATGATTCAGCCGGGCGCGCGCGTGGGCGTGCTTCGCGGCACCGATACCGTCGACGTCGTCGTGTCGGAGAATCTCATAAAGCAGATTGTGACCAAGGGCAAGGACTATGTGCCCATGACCATGCGTGTGCCCGTCTATGCCGCCAAGGTCATGAACGGCGAGCCCGCAGCAGCCGCAGGCATAGCCCCCGGCGACCGCATCCTCACCGTCGGTGCTGACACCGTGCCCACCATAACCGAGTTCCTGCCCGCGCTCAAGGCTCATGCTGGCGACAGCGTGACCATGCGCCTTGTGCGCGCCGACGGCACCCCCGACATCGTCACCGCACGAGTGTCCGACGCCGGCAAAATCGGCATACAGATGCTCTCGCCGACTGAGATTTTCGACCGTCAGACGGTGAACTACAGCCTTCTGCAGTCCGTGCCCCGCGGCTGGGAGATAGGCACAGACAGGCTTGTCAGCTATGTGTCGTCGCTCAAGCTCGTCTTCACCAAAGAGGGTGCGCAGAGCCTTGGCGGCTTCGGCACACTCGGCGACCTCTTCCCCGCCCGCTGGAGCTGGTATTCGTTCTGGCAGATTACCGCCTTCCTCTCCATCATCCTCGCGTTCATGAACATCATACCCATACCCGGCCTCGACGGCGGCCACACACTCTTCCTGCTCGTCGAGATGGTGACACGCCGCAAGCCCTCCGACCGTTTCCTCGAGATTGTCAACACCTGCGGCTTTGTCTTCTTGCTCCTCCTCCTTGTGTATGCAAACGGTAATGACATATATCGCTTCTTTATAAAATAGATATGAAAGAAACAGAATATAAGACTCTCAGGCTGCGTCGCGGCAAAGAAGAGTCGCTCGACCGATTTCACCCCTGGGTGTTCTCCGGCGCTCTCGTCCATATGCCCCAGGAGGGCGACGGGATAGAGGAGGGCGACCTTGTCGCTGTCGCCGCCTCCGACGGCCGCATCATAGGCCTCGGACACTTCCAGATAGGCAGTATAGCAGTGCGTATGCTGACCTTCGACGGCGGCGACGAAGCCGTCGACAACGCATTCTTCGAGCGCCGTCTGCGCCAGGCATGTGCCATGCGCCGCGCCCTCGGTCTCCCTTCCGAGCAGACCGACGCTTATCGCCTTGTGCATGGCGAGGGCGACTTCCTGCCGGGTCTCGTCGTCGACATCTACGGCAAGACCGCAGTCGTGCAGGCGCATTCGCCCGGTATGCACTTCGCCCGCAAGGCCATAGCCGAAGCACTGACAGCCATCGACGGCCTCGGTGTGGAGAGCGTGTACTATAAGTCGGAGACAACCCTCCCGTACAAGGCCCAGCTCGACGCCCAGAACGGCTATCTTATCGGTTCGTTCATCTCCGACACGGCCCGAGAGAACGGACTCTCGTTCCGTATCGACTGGCTGCGCGGACAGAAGACCGGTTTCTTTGTCGACCAGCGCGACAACCGCTCGCTCGTCGGCCGGTACAGCCAGGGCCGCTCGGTGCTGAACATGTTCTGCTATACGGGCGGATTCTCCGTCTATGCCCTCGCTGGCGGCGCCCGCGAAGTGGTGTCGGTCGACTCGTCGGCCAAGGCCATAACCCTCACCGACGCCAATGTAGAGCTTAACTTCCCCGGCGACACCCGCCATGTGTCGCGTGCCGAGGACGCTTTCAAGTATCTCGACAACATGGATGCCGGCCGCCACGACCTTATCATCCTCGACCCTCCGGCCTTCGCCAAGCACCGCAGCGCGCTGCGCAACGCCCTTCAGGGCTATCGCCGCATCAACGCCCGCGCTTTCGAGAAGATAGCCCCCGGCGGCATACTCTTCACCTTCTCCTGCTCGCAGGCGGTGACAAAAGAGCAGTTCCGCCTCGCCGTCTTCAGTGCCGCCGCACAGTCGCGCCGCCGTGTGCGCATCCTCCACCAGCTCACCCAGCCCGCCGACCATCCGGTCAACATCTATCACCCCGAGGGTGAGTACCTCAAGGGACTCGTACTATACGTCGAGTGATACCTGCCAAAACAGACAAAAACAAACTATAAATGAAAAAATCAATCATCATCGCAGCTGTCATGGCTTCAGTTTTCATGGCTCCGTCGTGCTCCCGCACGCCCCAGCGCGCTGCCGCCGACGATGACTTCAACTACCGCGTCGACCGTTTCGCCGACATCGAAGTGCTCCGCTACAAGGTGCCCGACTTCGACAGTCTCTCTCTCAATCAGAAAATCCTCGTATACTATCTCCAGGAGGCCGCCCTGTGGGGCCGCGACATCCTCTGGGACCAGAACTACCGCGGCAACCTCGCCATGCGTCAGCTCCTCGAGGCCGTATACGGCAACTATAGCGGCGACAAAGAGTCGGCCGACTACAAGGCGTTCGAGACCTATCTCAAGCAGGTATGGTTCGGCAACGGCATCCATCACCACTACAGCACAGACAAGTTTGTGCCCGCCTTCAGCCGCGAGTTCCTCGAGGCTCAGATAGCGGCTCTGCCCGAGGGCGCCGCACCCGCCGGCACCGACGAGCTCGTCGAGGTTATCTTCAACCCCGCGCTCGCAGCCAAGCGCGTGAACCAGGCCGAGGGTGCCGACCTTATCGCCACCAGCGCCAACAACTTCTATGAGGAAGGCCTCACCCAGGCTGAAGTCGAGAAGTACTACGCCTCGATAAAGAAGCCCAACGACGCCACCCCCATTTCCTACGGCCTGAACACACGCCTCCGCAAGGAGAACGGCAAGATTGTCGAGGACCAGTACAAGGTCGGCGGCCTCTATACCGAGGCCATCGAGCATATCGTGGCAAATCTCGACAGCGCTTCGGCATATGCCGAGAATCCCGCGCAGAAGCAGATTATCGAGTCGCTCATCGACTTCTACCGCACCGGCGACCTCGCCACATTCGACAAATACTCCATCGAGTGGGCCGAGGACACACAGTCGCAGGTCGACTTCATCAACGGCTTCATCGAGAGCTACGGCGACCCCCTCGGCATGACCGGCTCATGGG
>JAICZO010000189.1 GCA_029057255.1 Muribaculaceae bacterium
GTTGAAGACGCTCAGGCTATATAAAAAAGAGAAACTCTGCTCCACCCGCGCGATAGAACAGCTCTTCGCCGCGGGCGGAGCTGACTTTTCACGCCTGTGCTACCCCCTCCGCGCGCTGGCGCGCAATAACGAACGCCGAAGCTCCGACGCTCCGGTGGCTTTTCTTATATCCGTACCCAAGAAACGACTGCGCCACGCCGTCGACCGTGTGCTGATGCGCCGACGCATCCGCGAGGCATACCGACTCCAGCATCAAGGCTATGCGATGCCCGACGGCATGCGGATAGACCTCGGTTTTGTATACGTGGCAAACGACTCTATGCCTTATTCAGCCGTCGAGAAAGCTATGCGACGCATTCTCGAGGCTTTATCGCAGCACTACTCCAACACGCAAGCAACTGCAGCCGACTGAAACGCATCCTCACATATCTCCTCTGCCTGCCCATATATTTCTACCGAGCCTGCATATCGCCGATGTTCCCGCCGGCGTGCCGCTTCACGCCCACTTGCAGCCAGTACGCCCTCGAGGCTCTCAAGAAGCACGGCCCGGCCAAAGGACTGTATCTCGCAGTCAGACGCATACTGCGCTGTCACCCCTGGGGAGGCAGCGGCTATGACCCCGTGCCATGACCCCGCCGCTCCACTCATTCGCCAACATACACGCCCACGGCATCACCGGGCCTGACACCATAACATCGGTCGAGCCGCATCAGGGCATCGACGGCGACTACGGTGCGGCATGGTACAGCGTCGGCATACACCCCTGGAGCACCGCGCAGCAAGTCGACGACGGCACTATCGCCGCGCTCGACAGCCTCGCCGCCGACCCGAGAGTGGTGGCCATAGGCGAGACAGGGCTTGACAAAAAGCGAGGCGGCAGCCCCGAATGTCAGGAACGCATATTCCTGCACCACGCCGCCCTTGCGGAGAAGCTCCACAAACCTCTTATAATACATTGTGTCGGGCGCTACGGCCGCATCATGGAGCTAAGACGGCAGCTCGCCCCGTCGCAGCTGTGGGTCATCCACGGCTTCTCCGGCAAAGAGGAACTTGCCCGACAGCTTGTGGCGGCAGGATTCGGCATATCTCTCGGCCGCCGGAGTCAGGCATCTCTCAAGGACATTCTCCCGCCCGAAAGAGTATTTTTTGAGACAGATTGACTATTATAGCGAATTTTTTGTTATTTTTGCAGGCTATAGCGCCGGACTGAACCTTCTCCCCGGGCGCAAAGTTATATAATAGGCAGGAGCGGAATTCCGCCTCTGCAATTCTAACGTTTTCAACACCTAATCCTACTTTATGATGAGGCTGATGTCATATATCACAAACCTCCGCTGCTGCGCCTTGGCCATGATTGTCGGTGCGGCAGCGTCAGTCAGCGCCGCGACAGGCGACGACACGGAAGCGCCCAAAGTGCTGCCCGGCGTCACCACGCTTGAGACGTTCCGTCAGATGGCACTCGAGAGCAACAAGCAGCTTATGATGTCGCGCGAGCGCATACGCAAGGCCGAGTATCAGAAGAAAGAAGCCTTCGCGGCCTACCTGCCCGGCATCGATTTCGCCGGCGGATACGTCTACAACCAGCGCGAGCTGTCGATTTTCGACTCCGACCAGCTGCTGCCGACAAAGACTTTCGACCCGGCGACGCAGTCATACCAGTTCAACATTGTCAAGAACCCCGTCACAGGCGAGCCTATAAAAGGCCCCGACGGCCAGTACATACCCACCACGGTGGCACTCATCCCCAAGGAGGCTATGACATATGACATCCACAACGTCTTCTTCGGCGCCATCACGCTTACCCAGCCCATATTCATGGGCGGCAAGATTGTGGCCATGAACAAGCTCGCCAAAGCTGCCGAGAACGCCGCTCGCGAGCTGCATGTATCCGAGGCCGAGAATGTCATCTATGCCGTCGACGCGGCATATTGGCAGGTCGTGTCGCTCAAAGCGAAGTACCGTCTCGCCACGAGCTATGTCAATCTCCTTGACTCGCTCTGCCACAACGTGCACCTCATGGTCGAGGAAGGCGTGGCCACACGCAGCGACGCCCTCAGCGTCGACGTCAAGCTCAATGCCGCCCAGGTCGACCTCACCAAGGTTGAGAACGGCCTCGTGCTCAGCCGCATGGCGCTCGCACAGGTATGCGGCCTGCCCGTCAACGCACAGTTCACCCTCGCCGACGAAGACAACGACACCCCCGTGCCCGCTCCCGGCGTAGAGCCTCAGGGAGGCTACGACATGGAGGCCGTCTACGAGCAGCGCCCCGACCTGCGCGCCCTCGCCCAGGGTGTCGAGGCCACACGCCAGCAGAAACGCGTGGCACTGTCGTCGATGCTGCCCAACGTCGCCCTCATAGGCTCGTATGAATTCTCCAACCCCAACATGTTCAACGGCTTCTCCAAGCGCTTCAAGGGTGCCTTCAGCGTCGGCGCAATGGTCACCATACCCATATGGCACTGGGGCGGCAACTACAACAAGTACCGCGCAGCCAAGAGCGAGGAAATCATGAGCGAGCTGCGCCTCGAAAACGCCAAGGAGCTTGTCGAGCTGCAGGTAAGCCAGGCATCGTTCAAGACCCAGGAGGCTTACAAGACATACCGCATGACCATGACCAACCTCGCCAAGGCCGACGAGAACCTGCGCACGGCAAACCTCGCCTTCCGCGAGGGTGTAGCCACCACCGACAACGTCATGGAAGCGCAGACAGCATGGCTCAAGGCACACTCCGAGCAGATCGATGCCCTGATTGACATCCAGCTCTGCCAGACATATCTGAGCAAGGCCCTCGGCACTCTTTACAAATGATTCTTCAATCACATTATACCGCTAACAGAAACCCCATACCAATATGCAACCGGACAACACTCAGGAAAAACGCGCCAACCGCACTCTGCTCTTGACAATGGCTGTCGTTGTGGCAGCAGTCCTCATCATAGCCGTCATCGGCTTTATATTCATGAACCGACCTGACAGCTATATCGAAGGACAGGTCGAAGGCACACACATCCGCATATCGGGCAAGCTCCCGGGACGCGTGGCCGAACTCTACGTACAGGAGGGCGACACCGTCAAGGCCGGCGACACTCTCGTGCACATCCACTCGTCGATAGCCGACGCACAGCTCGGACAGGCCGAGGCCATGCGCACTGTGGCCGAGGCTCAGAACCGTAAGGTCGACGCAGGCACCCGCAGCCAGATCATCAATGCCGCAGCCGACCTGCTCCGCCAGGCCGAGGCTGCCGAGACCATAACCCGCAAGACATACGAGCGCATGGAGCGTCTCTTCAAGGAGGGTGTCATCTCCGAGCAGAAGCGCGACGAGGCCAAGGCCGCATACGACGCCGCCGTCGCCGCCAAGGACGCTGCCGCAAGCCAGCTCTCGCTCGCCAAGGCAGGCGCACAGCAGGAAGACAAGCTGTCGGCCGCAGCAATGGTGAGCGCCGCTTCAAGCGGTGTCGACCAGGTGCAGGCCGTCCTCGAGGACAGCTATCTCACCGCGCCCTTCGACGGCACCATCGACCAGATTTATCCCGAGACAGGCGAGCTCGTGTCGCTCGGCGCTCCTATCATGAGCCTCCTGCGCACCGATGACCGATGGGTCACATTCAACGTGCGCGAGGAACTCCTCAACGACATGCCTATGGGCCACGAGATGAAAGTGATGATTCCCGCCCTCGGCAAGAAAGAAATAAACGTCAAGATTTACTATATCCGCGACATGGGCAGCTACGCCACATGGCGCTCTACCAAGTCGACAGGCAGCTACGACAGCCGCACCTTCCAGATCAAGGCACGCCCCACCGAAGATGTGCCCGGTCTTCGCCCCGGCATGTCGGCAGTCTTCGAACAATAAGCTCTGACCTGCAATGTCTCTCGGATTCATACAAGGAGTACGGCGCGAAGTGCGGCAGATGACGTCGAGGAGGATGTATCTCTTCGGCATGGTCATCGTGCCCGTCTTCATAGCCATATTCTTCCTGAGCATACTCAACAAGGGTCTGCCCGAGCAGGTGCCCACGGCAGTGGTCGACCTCGACCACTCGTCGATGTCGCGCTCGGTCACACGCTCGCTGCGTGCGCTGCAGCTCCTTGACATCACCCACTACAGCGAGAGCTACGACGACGCGCTCGACGACGTGCGCGACGGGTCTATCTTCGGCTTCTTCGTCATACCGGCCAACTTCGAGAAGGACGCCCTCGCCGGCAAATCGCCCACGCTCGAGTACTACACCAACATGACCTACTTCGTGCCCGGCACCCTGTCGTTCAAAGGCTTCAAGACCGTCGCCGTGGCCACTTCCGGCGGCGTCGTCAAGGAGACACTCGTGTCGCTCGGCGTCAGCCCCGAGACCATCACCGACGTCATACAGCCGGTGGCCATAGACCAGTTCCCGCTCAACAACCCGTGGATGAACTACGCCATCTACCTGTGCCCGTCGTTCACGATGTGCACCTTCGTGCTGATGATAATGCTGATGACGGTCTTCTCTATCACTATGGAGATAAAGAACGGCACATCGGTCGAGTGGCTCGCCGTGGCACGCGGACGCATGAGCGTGGCGCTCTGCTCCAAGCTACTGCCTCAGACAGTGATATACTTCTGCGTCGGGCTTTTCATCCTGTGGGTGCTCTTCGGCTACGCGCATTTCCCGCTCAACGGCTCTCTCGGCTGGATGATAGCCGCCACTTTCATCACCGTCATCGCCTCGCAGAGCTTCGCACTCTTCATCTGCTCGGTGGTGCCGAACCCGCGCCTGTCGTTCAGTCTGTGCGCCCTCTTCGGCATCCTCTCCTTCTCCTTCACCGGCTTCTCGTTCCCGGTGCAGAGCATGTACGGCTACCTTGCCGTCTTCAGCTGGTTTGCCCCGATACGCTACTGGTTCCTCATCTATATCAACGAGGCACTCAACGGCGTAGGCCTGTACTACTCGCGCCTGTACTTCGCGGCGCTGCTGCTCTTCCCCTTCGGAGCTGCCGCCATGATGTGGAATCTCCGCCGGGCATGTCTCAAACCCGTATATGTGCCTTGACATGAACGTTCTCACGAAAATAACCCGATGGGCCGCCGGTCTCGGCCGCGTCTTCCGCAACGAACTGCGCCTTATCGTACGCGACCCCGGCGTGCTGCTCTTCTTCGTGGCACTGCCGCTGGCCTACCCCATCGTCTACACACTGATATACAACCCCGAAGTCGTGCGCAAGCTGCCCGTGGCCGTCGTCGACAACTCGTGCACTGCCGACTCGCGCAACTTCGTCCGCATGGCCGAGGCAAGCCCCTCTATCGAAATCTACGCCTACTGCCCCAACATGGCCGACGCCAAGGAGCTGATGGCAGAGGGCAAAGTGTTCGGCATCATGCAGATACCGGGCAACTACGCCAAGTGCATAGGCCGCGGCGAGCAGGCACACGTCGAGTTCTACGCCGACATGAGCCTCCTGCTGCGCTTCCGCACCTTCGTCTCGGCTCTGACCGACCTGCAGCTCGAAATAATAAGCGACATCACCGGCGAGCGCATATCGCAGGCCGGACTCGAGTCGCTCGCCGCCGGCGGCAGCCTGCCCGTCAAGAGCGAGAGCAATTTCCTTGGCGACACCGAGCAGGGCTTCGCCTCGTTTGTCATCCCCGGCATCGTCATCCTCATCCTGCAGCAGAGTATGATTCTCGGCATAACCATGCTCGGAGGCACGTCGCGCGAGCGCCGCAGACGCAACGGCGGCATCGACCCCAAGGAGGTGGCAGGCGTCGGAGCCACGGCCACGATTTTCGGCAAGGCGCTGTGCTACACGGTGTTCTACTTCCCTCTGACTATCTACATCATGCGCTATATCCCCGAGATTTTCAACCTGCCGCACTACGGGTCGGCGGTCGACTATCTGCTGTTCATCTTCCCGATGCTGCTCTCGACGGCATTCCTGGGGCTCACGCTCAACATCGCCATGCGCGAGCGTGAGAGCGCCTTCATCATCATCGTGTTCACGTCGGTGGTGTTCCTGTTCCTGTCAGGTCTGACATGGCCGCGCTACGCCATGAACGAGCTGTGGACATGGGTCGGCAACTGCGTCCCCGCCGTATGGGGCGTCGAAGGCTTCATACGCATCAACAGCAACGCCGCGACACTGCCCGAAGTCGCGCCGGCATTCAAAGCCATGTGGATACTGACAGCCGTCTATATGCTGACTGCATTGTGGACCGAAAAAATGCTGCGCAGCAAAGCCTGAGCCATCATGTCCGGAATAAAAAGCCTTGCCAAAGACACCGCCATCTATGGTGTCAGCTCTATAGTCGGACGCTTCCTCAACTGGATGCTTGTGCCGCTGTATACCAACATGTTCCCTGTGGCGGAATACGGTGTCGTCACCCTCGTCTACGCGGTGGTGGCGCTTGCCCTGGTCATACTGACCTACGGCATGGAGACCGGTTTCTTCCGCTTCGCCAACCACGAGCGCTGGTCCGACCCGATGGAAGTCTACTCCACGTCGCTGATTTCGCTCGCCGTCAGCTCGACGGCGTTCATAGCCCTTGTGGCGGCTTTTCTGCCGCAGGCCGCGGCGGCACTCGAGTGCCCCGGCAGGCCGTCGTTCGTGATGATAATGGCCGTCTGCGTGGCTATGGATGCCTTCATGACCATCCCCTACAGCTACCTGCGCTTCCGCAAGCGGCCCATGCGCTTCGCCCTTCTCCGACTTGTCAACATCGGTCTCAACATCGGTCTGAACCTCTTCTTCATCCTGCTCTGCCCCCTGCTCTACAGGCACTTCCCCGATATTGTGAGCCGCTTCTACGACCCGTCGTACGGCATCGGATACATCTTCCTGTCCAACCTCATCGCCTCGGCAGTCAACCTGCTGATGATGGTGCCTGAGCTGCGCGGCTTCGGCTGGAAGTTCAACATCCGCCTGTGGCGCGAGATGCTCGTCTACTCGGCGCCGCTGCTCGTGCTCGGCGTGGCCGGCATCATGAACCAGACCATCGACAAGATGCTCTTCCCGCACCTTGTCAGCGACCCCGCCGACGCCACCTACCAGCTCGGCATCTACGGCGCCAACTATAAAATCGGCATCCTGCTGCTTGTCTTCCTGCAGGCCTTCCGCTTCGCCTACGAGCCCTTTGTCTTCGCGCGCGGCAAGAGCAACGGCGGCGACAAGCAGGCATACAGCGACGCCATGAAGTACTTCGTGGCCTTCGCCCTCTTCATCTTCCTTGGCGTGATGTTCTATCTCGACATCGTGCGCTACCTCATCTCGCCCCGCTATTTCAGCGGCCTTGTCGTGGTGCCTGTCATCATGCTCGGCGAGCTCTTCTTCGGCATCTTCTACAACCTCTCGATATGGTACAAGCTCACCGACCGCACCGTCTGGGGCGCGAGATTCTCGCTCGCAGGCCTCGCCGTGACGGTGACGCTCAACGTCATCCTTGTGCCTCGCATCGGATATATGGGCTGTGCCGTCGCCGCGCTCTGCAGCTACGGCACGATGATGGTGGCAAGCTATATAATAGGCCGCCGCTACTACCCTGTTGACTACAAGCTGCGCCGGCTCGCGCTCTACTTCTGCCTTGCCGCCGCGCTGTACGCCGCCGGAGTCTACGCCCTGCCCCTGCTGGGACTGCACGCGGCGGTCAACGGACTCGTCCGCGCCGCCCTGCTCGCTGCCTTCGCGGCAGCATTCGTGCGTATCGAGCATATAAGCCCCAAGGCTCTTGTCCCGCGACGCGGCAAGTGAGGCCGGGGCTTTACTTTATGAAGTAAATTTGCTATCTTTGCAACCTATGAACCAAGAGAAGTACAATTTCGACTGCGTGGTCGACCGCCACGACACCAACGCTACCAAAATAGAAGAGATGGACGCCAAGTTCGGGCGTCACGACCTGCTGCCCTTCTGGATCGCCGACATGGACTTCCAGGCCTGTCCCTGTATCATCGACGCGCTCCGCGACCGCCTCAACCACGCCGTGTTAGGCTACACCACGCCGCCGGCCGAGTTCTGGGAGAGCATCACGTCGTGGCTGCGCCGCCGCCACAACTGGCAGGTATCGCACGACGAAATCACCTTCATGCCCGGCCTCAAGAAAGGAC
>JAICZO010000019.1 GCA_029057255.1 Muribaculaceae bacterium
CGAGGGCTACTACAGGACTCTTGCCGACGGTCTCGGCGAGTTCGGCGATGAAGTCGCGGCTGACGGCAATGAACTCGGAGTGCATGTCGTGGTCGCCGATCTGCTCCGACTTGACAGGGCGGAAGGTGCCGGCGCCGACATGCAGTGTGACCTCGCGGCGGCGTATGCCGCGCCTGTCGATTTCTTCGAGCAGGCTGTCGGTGAAGTGCAGACCGGCCGTAGGAGCCGCCACCGAGCCTTCGATATGGCTGTATACGGTCTGATAGTCGCTGCTGTCCGAAGCCTCGGAGCGGCGGTTGAGGTAGGGCGGTATAGGTATCTCGCCTACTGCCGCTATGATGTCGGAGAACGACGCGGCGTCGTTGTCCCACTCGAAGAGTATCGACTGCGACTTGTCGGCGGCAGGCGGCAGGGGCAGGCGTGTGGCCTTGAGGGCGGTGCGGCGGCCGTTGATGTCGATTTCCATGACGAGGCTGCCTTCCTTCCATTTCTTGGAGTTGCCCACCAGACACTGCCATGAGCACTTGCCGCGCGAGGCGAAGGACTGCTCGTAGTCGGCAGGCTCGCAAGGCTCGAGGCAGAAAATCTCGATGGCCGCGCCTGTCGACTTGGTGAAGCGGAGACGTGCGTTTATGACCCTCGTGTTGTTGTACACGAGCATGGCGCCGTCGGGCAGTATGCCGGGCAGGTCGCTGAATATGCGGTCGCTGACGGTGCCGTCGGCGTCGCGGACGAGCAGCTTGCAGCGGTCACGCTCGGCAAGGGGGTGGCGGGCTATGCGCTCGTCGGCGAGCGGGTAGTTGTAGTCTTCGATTCGTATATCTCGGGGATTCATCTGTTTCGTTGTCATATTTTATGCAAAAGTAAGAAAAAATAGACAAACGAGGGCCATCGGAGTCGGTTAAAGACTCCGGTGGCCCTGTATGAATCGGTGTGCGTGTGTATCTTTAGAGCGGCTTGTACTGCACGAAAGCCTCGATAGCCTCATAGGAGGCGAGACCGAGTCCCTCGTAGAGCTGTGCCGTGGCGCGGTTGCGCTCTTCGGCGCGCTGCCAGAAGAGGCGGTCGTCGTCGCCGAGGAAGGGAGCGTTCTCCATCTGGCTCTGATGCTTGAGGATAGAGTTACGCTTGAAGCGCAGCTCTTCGGGGCTGATGGGCACAGCCATCTCGATATGGTCGATTTCCCATTCGGCCCATGCGCCGCGGTACATCCATATGCGGCAGTCTTTCAGCCATGCCTCGCCCTTGAGCTCGTCGATGGCGGCGAGCACGGCGTCGGTGCACACTTTGTGTGTGCCGTGTGGGTCGGCAAGGTCGCCGGCCACGAATATCTCGTGAGGCTTGACTTCCTGCAGGAGGTTGATGATGATGTCGACGTCGCGCTGCGAGAGGTCGCCTTTCTTGATGGTGCCAGTCTCATAGAAGGGCAGACGGAGGAAGTGTATGCGGTCGGGCTTGACGCCGATGTAATTGCAGGCGATGGTAGCTTCGGCCTCGCGTATCATAGTCTTGATTTCGCGGATGTCCTTGCTGTCGACGTCGCCGGCTTTTTTCTTGCCCACGAAGCTGTGCACTTCTTTGGAGAGCTTTTCGTAGCTGCTGTCGGAGAAGCCGAAGACGGGCGCTATCTTGTCCATCATCAGGAAGTAGCGCATCATGTCCTCGTCGCCTACGGCGATGTTGCCCGAGGTCTCGTATGCCACATGCACGTCGTGGTGCTGGTCGCCGAGTCGCTTCAGAGTGCCGCCCATCGAGATGA
>JAICZO010000190.1 GCA_029057255.1 Muribaculaceae bacterium
CTATAAAACAACTCTAAAATGTGCATTGACGCCTGCGTCCCGGTTCGGATGCAGGCGTTATTGTTCGGAAGTATTTTGAGGCGATGAAAAAAAGTCGGTTGTTAAAATGCGTCCCGCGAGGGTAGAGGGCCGGGCACACCTCCGCTCCGCTGCGGTGTACCACGGCTACTAATAATCGGCGTTGTTTCGTGTCGATGGTATGTCTGTAGGAGGTGTCGTGGATTCACCACCAGCGGCGGTGCTTGCGGTAGAAGTGGAGCAGGGCGGCCATGTGTCGGCGTGCGCCCTTTGACAGCAGCCGTCGGGTAGTGGCGCGCTGATAGTCGTGCACGATGGTGAATGCCGGATTGTATACTACCTTGAGGCCTAATGCTCTGACTGCCATGCAGAAGTCGGCGTCCTCGGGACCGTAGAATATGGCTTCGTCGAGTCCTCCGGTGCGCTCGTATGTCCGTCGGCTGAATATCTGAGCGGCGCCTATCACGTAGAATGGTTCGCAGGGCTCTGTCGGGGCTGTCTCGGCGGCGGAGCTGCCCGACTTGCCTCGCAAGATGTTGCGGAGCTTGACGCCTATGCCGGGATATGCCTTGAAGCTTGCCTGCACGCTGCCGTCGGGGCTGACAAGGCGCGGAGCAAGCACTCCTGTGTCGGGGTGGCTGTCGAGATAGGCCGACATTGCCTCGATGGTGCCGGGTGCTACTACGGTGTCGTTGTCGAGTATCATAAGGTGGCGGCCTGTGGCGGCTCTCAGACCGGTGTTGCGGCCTGCGGCGACGCCCGAGTTGTGGTCAAGACGTATGATTCTGACGTCGGGACAGGCATGTGCGACGGCTTCGGCGGTACCGTCGGTCGAGCCGTTGTCGACGAGGATGACTTCGTGGCCGCTGCCGGCGATGAAGTCTCTCAGCGACTCGAGGCACCGCAGGGTGAGGGCCTTCTGACTGCAGGTGAGTATGACAACGGAGATGTTCACCGGTGTTTAGCCGAAGAGTTTGATTTTTAGTGCCTTGAAGGCGTGTCTTAGCTCGCTGAACGATCTGAACCTGCCGAGCTGGCGGGTGATGAAGCGCCATGAAATAAAGTAGCGCAGGTTGTTGCGGAAGAGGAGCCGCTCCATTTCTTTCGACGACAGGTTGGGCAGGTTGAGGATCGACTCACGCTGCACGTCGGTGGGCACGTAGTCGTCGGTGGCGAGCCATCCGTTTTCCTTGCATATCTTGTAGTACTCCGTGCCGGGGAATGGCGACACGATGTTGAACATGACCTGGTCGACGTCGAGCTTCTTTGCTTCGCGGAGAGTGTGGAGCACTGTCTCGCGTGTCTCGAGTGGGCTGCTGCCTATGAGGACGTTGAGCTTGACGGGCACCTTGTATTTTTTGAGCAGGCCTACGGCGCGGTAGATGTCTTCGGCCGTCTCGCCTTTGTGGATGTACTCGAGTATCTCTGGCGAGAACGATTCGACTCCGAGGTCGACGTAGCGGCAGTTGCTCTCCGAGAGCATGCGTGCTATAGGCTCGGTGATGGCGTCGGCGCGTGCCTGACATCCCCAGACGATGTCGTACTTCTTCATGATGGCGCAGAGGGCGGCTGTGCGCTCCTCGTTCCATATGAAGTTGTCGTCCATGAATCCGATGGCTCTGATGCCTTTGGCGGCGAGCTGTGCTATTTCTTTCTCTACATTCTCGGGCGAGCGGAAACCGATGGTGGGTTTGCGGCCGTGCTCCGAGCGGAACTCAATCTCGCGGGCGAATGTCAGCGACGACGGCACGCAGTAGATGCACCGGTAGGGACAGTTGCGCGAGGTGATGAGGGTGGTGTAGGGTGTGCGTTTGAGCTTGGGGTTGTGGTATACCTGTCCCTCGATAAGATGTCGTGCGGCGAAGGGCAGCGAGTCGAGGTCTTTGTTGAGGGGGCGCGGCGGGTTGTTAATGATTCGACCGTCGGCGTTCATCCACGACAGGCCTTTTATGGTGTCGACGGGTGTGCCGTCGGCGAAGGCGCGTATCAGCTCGTCGACTGTCAGCTCCGGCTCGCCGCGTGCTATGAAGATGTTGCTGTCGACGAGGCAGCGGCTGATGAAGTGTGTCGGGCCGGGGCCCATGAGCACTATTCTGGCATCGGGCTTGTGGCTGCGGATGACCTTGATGGCGCTGAGGTCGGTCTCGATTGAGAGGTTTACCGTCCATATAAGGTATATGTCGGAGTCGTCGGTGCTGAAGAAGCTGTCGAACTGCTCCGGTGTCGTCGTGTTGTATACGAAGTCTTTGTAT
>JAICZO010000191.1 GCA_029057255.1 Muribaculaceae bacterium
GGTACGCACTTTTTTCTTATCTGCAATAGCCTGTATGGGTTTTAACATTGTTTTAACATATCGGCGTCGGATATTTATTTTTTATCGGCTGACTCAACTGTGCAAGCTGCGGCTGTGTTATAATTATATCATAATTTTAGCCTACACAATATGCGACAGATAATCAACCACTTTACCGATGACGACCTGTATAAGTTCACGATGTGTTGCGCGGTGATTCAGAATTTCCCCCGCTCGCAGGTCAGATATAAGTTTATCGACCGTGCCGGCCTGGTCTATCCCGAGGGTTTTGCCGCCGAACTCGAGCACCAGATCGCGCTGCTCGAGAATGTGGTCATCACCGACGAGGAGATTGCGTTTATGAAGCGCGCGTGCTCCTATATCCCGTCGTGGTTCTACAGCTATCTCAAGGGCTTCCGCTATGACCGCCGTCGGGTCGCCGTGAGTCAGGATGCGGAGGGGCACCTGAGTGTGGAGTTCGAGGGCTGCTGGTGCGATACCATCCTGCTCGAGGTGAAGGTGCTTGCCATCATCTCGGAGCTGTACTATATCATGACAGGCAGGAGTGAGTCGCTCGACTATGGCGAGTACTACCGTCGGTCGTGGCGCAAGGCGGAGCGGCTGAAGAAGGCGGGGTGTGTCTTCAGTGACATGGGTACGCGCCGCCGCGCTTCCTTCGAGGCGCAGGATACTGCTGTCAGGGCCATGAGCGAGTGCTGTGCCACTGTGTCGGGTCGCGGCAGCTTCACCGGCACGAGCAATGTGTATCTTGCCATGAAGTATAATCTGACGCCCGTCGGCACTATGGCTCACGAGCTTATAAGTGCCATAGCGGGTATGTACGGGCCTCTGATGGCAAACAATATCGCCATGGGTGTGTGGGCGCGTACTTTCCGCGGCGCCCTCGGCACTTTCCTCTATGATACTTATGGATGGCGGATTTTCAGTCTTAATTTCTCGGAGGACTATGCCAATATGTTCAAGGGGCTGCGTGTCGACAGCGGCGACAATTATGCGGAGCTTGACAGGATTGTCGAGAAGTACCGCTCGCTCAATATCGACCCGTCGACCAAACAGATTGTCTTCAGCAACGCTCTTGACGTTGACCGTGCCATAGCGCTCCAGAAGTATGCGGCCGGCAAGTGCAAGCCGTCGTTCGGCATCGGCACTCATTTCTCGAATGATTTCCCCGGTGTGGAGCCGATGAATATTGTCATCAAGCTTGTGGCTGTCAGTATTACGGAGTCGTGGCCATTTTTCAGCCCGACGTGCAAGCTGAGCGAGGACAGGGGCAAGTATACTGGCGATGCGGCGACGGTGCGCCGTTTCCTGGAGATGCTGTATCCGGATGGCGAAGGCGGCATGGAATAGAAAAACGGCCCGGCGATGGTGAACCGCCGGGCCGTCTGTCATAGTTCTATGCTGTCATATCAATACTCCTGCCACGATGTGATGCCGATGGACTCGACAGGGCGCGATACGAATGCCTTGACGTATGCCAGGGCGAGACGTGCGTTGGTGAGCAGGGGAGTGTTGTAGTCGATTGCGTGGCGACGGATGCGGTATCCGTTTGTGAGCTCACGCTTGGTGTGGTTCTTGGGGATGTTGATGACGAGGTCGACGGTGTGGTCGCCGATGATGTCGAGCACCGAGAGGCCTTCTTCGTCGGGCCAGCATACCTGTGTTGCTGTCACGCCGTTGTTGGCGAGGAATGCTGCTGTGCCGGGTGTGGCATAGAGCTTGTAGCCGCGGGAGTCGAGCAGGCGGCATGCCTCGAGCATGTCTACCTTTGCGCGGGCGTCGCCCGAGCTTACGAGTACTCCCTTCTGGGGCACGTGGTGTCCGACAGAAATCATTGCGTTGAGCAGGGCTTCGTCGAAGTCGCGGCCGAGACATCCTACTTCGCCTGTCGACGACATGTCGACGCCGAGCACGGGGTCGGCTTTGTGCAGGCGGGCGAAGGAGAACTGCGATGCCTTGACGCCGACATAGTCGATGTCGAATGTCGATGTGTCGGCAACTTCAGGCTTCTCGCCGAGCATGATGCGAGTGGCGGTCTCGATGAAGTTTTTCTTGAGCACCTTGCTCACGAAGGGGAACGAACGTGAGGCGCGGAGGTTACACTCGATGACCTTGACGTAGTTGTCCTTGGCCAGGTACTGGATGTTGAAGGGGCCGGAGATGTTGAGAGCCTCTGCGATGCGGGCGCTTATGCGCTTGATGCGTCGCGCTGTGGCCATGTAGATTTTCTGTGCGGGGAAGACGAGGGTTGCGTCGCCGGAGTGTACGCCGGCATATTCGACATGCTCGGAGATGGCGTACTCGATAATCTGGCCGTTGCGTGCCACTGCGTCGAACTCTATTTCCTTGGCGTTCTGGAGGAACTCGGATA
>JAICZO010000192.1 GCA_029057255.1 Muribaculaceae bacterium
CCCTTGAGCACATAGGTCTTGAAGAACCTGAATGGCGGCTCGAAGAGGAACTTCCACGGCGAGTAGCTGCTGCTGCGGCGTTGAGCCTCGCGGTCGGTGTAGCCGTTCATTTTAGTAAACGTCTGAGCGACGGTTTCGTTCGCCAGGTGTATGAAGGCGAGGTCGGTGCGGGCTGCCGGAATCTTCACCTTGGGGCCGCGGTGCGACGGCCTCGAGTGTATCTGCTGCGGCCACACGGCGCCGTCGCGGTTGAAGAAACGCAGGATGTAGTCGGGGTAGTAGCAGCGCATCCAGCGCCCCATGAAGTAGTTCTTTATGGGGATAAGGAATGCCCTGGGCGAGCTGTCGCGGCTTATCTCGTCGTATAGATACGCGGCAAGGGCGGGCGGTACTATCTCGTCGGAGTCGACCACGATGACCCAGTCGTGAGCGGCGGCGTGTATGGCGAAGTCGCGGTAAGCCTCGACTATGCGGTGCTCGCCCCGTTCTTTGACAATGACGCGCGCGCCGTGGCGGCGTGCTATGTCGAGTGTGTCGTCGGTGCTCTCCATGTCGACGACAAGTATCTCGTCGAATGCATGTAACGCCCCGAGGCACCGGTCGAGGTGCCTTGAGGCGTTGTAGGTCTGCACTACTGCGGAGATTTTCGGTCTCATTTCTTTTTTCCTCTGATGCGTTCTTTGATTCGCCGCTTGCGCCACAGGAAGGCCTGCCGCTGTCTGAAGATATCGACTATCTCGTCGACCGGCGGCACGTCCTCGTCGTCATGTGCCTGTACGACATATTCCTCGGCGAGGGCGCGGATGCCTTCTTCGGTGTCGAGGGCGGCGCCGAAGTTGTCGAGCAGCCGTCGCCTGTCCGTGACTCCGAACTCCATGCGGTTGATGTCGACAAGGGCGAAGTCGAAGCCTTTGCTGTCGGCGCGGAACAGGATGTTGCCCTGCGAGAAGTCCTTCATCAGCACGCCGCGGCGGTGAAGGCCGAGCATGAAGGCGGCCAGGGCGGCGGCCAGACGGTCGAAGTCGGGGCGCTTCTCGATGCCGCGCAGCTCGCTCCATCCGCGCAGGTTGCGGCAGATGTAGAATGACTGCCGCAGGAGTCCGGCGCGCCGGCAGATGACGGCACCGAGGGGCTCTGGCGTATTGATGCCGAGGCTTCGGAGCCTGCCGGCGTTCTCATAGGCGCGTACTGCCTTGGGCTTGCGGAAGAAGCCGTAAATCAGCCCCTTGAAGAAGCCCGGCGTGCGGAAGGCCTTGATGCATGCCTCGCCGTCGGCGCTCGCTGCCACGATGTTGCGGCCGCGGTAGATGACCGTGGCATCGTCGGGCAGGCCGCGGGTGGCCAGTCGCCTCAGATGCTCATGACGGGCGCTCTCGGTCCGGCAGTCGGAGAGGATGGTGATGTTCATCCGCGGTAGTTGTCGAGTATCTGGTCGTAGAAGCGGCTGTAGGAGAACTTCTCGGCTACAGTCTCGCGGCCTTTCTCGCCCGTGGCCTTGCGCAGGGCGGCGTCAGAGGCCAGGCGGCGTATGGCGTCGGCGAGGGCTACGGGGTCGGACGGGGGCACGAGCAGACCGCTCTCGCCGTCGGCGATAATCTCCGACGGACCGCCTCCGGCTGTCGCCACCACGGGCACACCGAGGCTCATGAACTCGGTGAGCACGAGGCCGAAAGGCTCTTTCCACACTGAAGGCATGACGCCGATGTCGGCCGAGGCCATCAGAGGCGCCACGTCATTGAGCATGCCGAGCCACTCGACGCGGCTGTCGACGCCGAGGCGGCGGGCCAGGTTGAGCAGCGGCAGTACGTCGCGTCCGCGTCCTTCGCCTGCGATATACAGCTTCAGGCCGGGGATGTCGGTCAGGCGTGCCAGCGAGTGCAACAGCACTTCGACACCTTTCTCGGGCGATATGCGTCCGGCGAAGACGAGTCGCAGCTCGCCGTCGGGCTTGGCAGTCGGTGTGACACCCTTGTCGGTCACGGATGCGTTGTGCACCACCTGCAGCTTCTTGCGGTCGATGTCGGGCGACGTCGAGAGGAACTCGCGCATGGCGGCATCCGACACGAAGATCATGCGGTCGAGGCCGTTGTATATGCCGTTGTGCAGGCGGTCGTTCTTGGCCGCCTTGACAAGGTGACGGGTCATCACCACGCGCACGTCGCCGGGTTGGCGGCAGAGCTTGCGTGCCCGCAGAGCCACGTCGGCGTCCTTGAAGTTGTGCGCATGCACGACCACCGGTGCGCCTGTGCGGTTGAGCACACGTGCCAGCATGATAGGGCTGATGATGTCCCATGAGCCGCGCAGGGGCAGGCGTCCGGGCTTGAACCCGGCCTCGGCGAAACGGGTGTCGACAGATTTCTTGCCTCTTGTCACCACGGCTACGCTGTGCCCGTCGGCACGCAGGGCGTTGCAGAGGTCGAGCACATAGCGCTCGCCTCCGCCCCACATGGTGTTTGATACAAGGTGTATGACGTTCATTTTTCTCTTAGTTCATCTCGAGGTCACCGCCGATAACTTCGTTCCAGGGCAGACCGTCCTTGGCGAGCTCGGCCAGGAAGGGATCGGGGTCGAATTCCTCGACGTTGCGCACGCCCTTGAGGTTCCATTTACCGGTGAGGAACATCATCGCGCCTACCATTGCGGGAACGCCTGTGGTGTAGCTGACGGCCTGCATGCCGGTCTCTTTGTAAGCCTCTTCGTGCGAGCAGTTGTTATAGATATAATATGTGAGGGGCTTGCCTTCCTTGTCCTTGCCGGATATGCGGCAGCCGATCGAGGTCTCGCCGTGATAGTTCTCGCCGAGGTCCTGGGGGTTGGGGAGGACGGCCTTGAGGAACTGCAGGGGCACGATTTTTGTACCGTTGTATTCGACTTCGTCGATGCGGGCCATGCCGATGTTCTGAATCACGCGCAGGTGAGTGAGATATTCCTGGCCGAAGGTCATCCAGAAGCGGGCCTGCTTGATGGTGGGGAAGTTCTGCACGAGCGACTCAAGCTCCTCGTGGTAGAGCAGGTAGCTCTCGCGGGGGCCGATGTTGGGGTAGGTGAGAGTGCGGTGGAACTCGAGAGGACCTGTCACGACCCACTCGCCGTCTTTCCAGTAGCGTCCGTTCTGAGTGATTTCGCGGATGTTGATTTCGGGGTTGAAGTTTGTGGCGAAAGCCTTGCCGTGGTCGCCTGCGTTGCAGTCGACGATGTCGAGAGTCTCCATCTCGCTGAAGTGGTGCTTGGCCGCATATGCGGTGAATACGCCCGATACACCGGGGTCGAAGCCGCAGCCGAGGATTGCGGTGAGGCCTGCTTTCTCGAAGCGCTCGCGGTATGCCCACTGCCAGGAGTACTCGAAGTGAGCCACGTCTTTAGGCTCGTAGTTGGCCGTATCGAGATAGTTGACTCCGCACTCGAGGCAGGCGTCCATTATGGTGAGGTCCTGATAGGGCAGGGCTACGTTTATTACCAGCTCGGGTTTGTGGCGGCGGAAGAGCTCCACGAGCTGCTCGACGCTGTCGGCGTCGACACTGTCGGTGCTTATGTTTGCGGCGCCTATAGCTTTAGCCACGGCATCGCATTTTGAGCGGGTGCGTGAAGCAAGCACGATTTCGGTGAACACTTCGGGGTGCTGGGCACACTTGTGGGCCACTACTGTGCCTACTCCGCCGCAGCCGATAATGATAACTTTTGCCATTCTGTCGATTAAGTTATGTGTTATGTGTTATTTCTTGTTAGAGCGTTTTTTGTCAAGGGCTATGCCGGCAAAGGTGTATATGCCGAGCAGAATGAGGGTGAGGGTGGTGCAGCCGAGCACGAGGTTGGCGAAGGCACCTGCGGGAGCCTTGGCGAGCCCGTATATGCCCAGACCGAATATCACGGCCCACTGCCAGGGGCCTATGCCGCCGTTCGAAGGCACACCCATCGAGATGCTCGAGAGCACGAAGGTGACCAGCGGCACTATGATGCCGTACTGGTCGAGGAGCGCGCGGGTGAAGGGGAAGGCGTAGAAGCACACATAGAGCTGTGTGAAGTAGCATCCCCACAGCGCCACGGTGAGCAGCAGCCAGCGGCCTTTGCCGGGCATCGTGATGATGACGGCGAAGCCCTGCCACAGTTCCTTGACGGCGTTCTGTATCTTTACGATGGTCTTGTTCTCGGTCTTGCGCGCCATGAAGAACCACAGGGCGCCCACGGCGGCTGCCAGCGAGCACCACAGCCACGGCGACGACAGCAGCCGTGCGATGGCGGCATAGCTCTCGCCGTTCTCGCTGATGAAGCTGAGGATGGCCTTCGAGGCAAGCAGGAAGGTGAATGCCGTCAGCAGCAGCACCGTCACCGTGTCGGCGAGGCGGTCGGCCACCATAGAGCCGAAGACTGTCGTGAAGGGCGCGTTCTGCCGCTGCGCTATATATCCGGTGCGCCACACCTCGCCAAGGCGGGGGAAGACGAGATTGACGGCATAGGTGCCGAAGATGCTGTAGATGAGAGCACGGGCGGGAACGTCGATGCCGAGGGCGTCAAGCTGTATGCCCCATCGGAATGCTCTGACGACATGCGACAGCACGGATATGGCCATGGCAAGGCCTATCCAGCGGAAGTCGCACTGGTCGCGTATTATCGAGATCATCTCGTTGAAGTCGATGCCGGTGAAGAGAAGGTAGCAAAGACCGATGCTTATGATAAGAGGTATGATGTATTTTACCAGGTCTCGCATGTACGAGCGCTTTTTTACTGTAGTATCCATTGGCCTTATAGGATTATCAATCTGCAAAGTTAGCAAAAATCCCGCGAAGGCAAGGCCGGGAGGCTGTAAAATCTTTGCTTTAAAAAAAAATTGCTAACTTTGCGGCGGATGACGTGTTTATAAAGTACGTTTATAAATTGCAATTTTAATATGGAATCTACCCGCCAAGCCAAAATATCGCGCCTGCTCCAGAAAGAGTTAAGCGAAATTTTCCGTCAGCAGACCGCCAAGACCCACGGCGTGATAGTGTCGGTGAGCACAGTCCGTGTATCGCCCGACCTGTCGATCGCAAGGGCTTATATCTCGGTTTTTCCCTCCGACAAGGCTCCCGAGATGATAGAGAATATCAACGCTTCACAGAAGACAATCCGCTACGAGCTGGCACAGAAAGTGCGCTTCCAGCTCCGCAAGGTGCCTGAGCTTCAGTTCTATCTCGACGACTCTCTCGACTATATCGCCAATATCGACGCGCTGCTGGATAAGTGATACTCAGGGTTGCGCTTCGCTACCTTTTTGCGAAAAAATCGCATAAGGCAGTCAACGTCATATCGGTGATATCGATGGCCGGAGTGGCGGTCGCCACGATGGCGATAGTCGTGGTGCTGTCGGTCTTCAACGGCTTTACGTCGCTGGCCGAGCGGCATCTCGCGGCGATAGACCCCGACATACGCATCGAGCCTGTGGCATCGAAGGTGCTCGCAGGCGACTCGCTTGTATCGGCCCTCGAGAGGCTCGACGGCGTGGCCGCGGCCTCTCCCGTTGTCGAGGAGCGGGCGCTGATGACATCGCCCGCCGGACAGAAACCGGTGGTGGTCAAGGGCGTGTGTCACGACGGGGCGGCTGCCGTGACCGATATGGACGCACTCATGCTCGACGGCGTCTTCGTGCCCGACAACGGCATGCCCGACAGCACCGCCGCCGTGCAGATTGCCGTAGGCGTGGCCGTCGAGCTCAGTCTCAGACCGTCGCCGTACACCACGGCCGACATATACATGCCCCGCCGCCTCGGGCGCATCAATCCGGCCAACCCCTCGGCTGCTTACCGCCGCCTGCCCGTCACGGTGTCGGGCGTCTTCCGCGTCGACCAGCCCGAGTACGACGCCGACTATGTCTTTGCCCCGCTCGACCGTGTCCGAGCCATGCTCGACTACACCGGGGGCGAGGCGTCGGCCGTCGAGGTCAGGACTGCCGACGGCGTCGACGCCACTGCCTTTGCCGCCGAGCTGCAGAAACGCCTCGGCGAGGGCTACAGCGTGCTCGACCGCGCCCGCCAGCAGGCCGAGACCTTCCGCATGATAGCCGTCGAGAAGTGGATTACCTTCCTCATGCTTGTCTTCATTCTGCTCATAGCCTCGTTCAACATAGTCTCCACCCTCAGCCTTATGGTCATCGAGAAGCGCGACAATATGGTCACGCTGCGCTCGCTCGGCGCCACACGCCGCATGGTGAGCGGCATCTTCGTGGCCGAGGGATGGCTCATAACCGCTGTCGGCGGCGTCGCCGGCACGCTCCTCGGCGTTGCGCTGGTGCTCCTCCAGCAGCATTTCGGACTGATAAAGCTTGCCGCCGACCCCTCGGCGCTGACCATTGACGTCTACCCCGTGCGGCTCATGTGGCACGACGTGGCGCTCGTCCTCGTCACGGTCTGCGTCACAGGCTTTGCCATAGCGCAGATATCGAGGATTTTCACACGTAAAATCAATTGAAAATGCAGACTGTTATTTTTCATTCGACAATATTCGGGCCTATACACTCGCGCAGGCTCGGCACCTCGCTGGGTATCAATCTCATGCCTGACGACGGCAAGATATGCTCCTTCGACTGCCTCTACTGCGAGGCGGGATACAACGCCCAGGGTCCCGGAACAACCGGACTGCCGTCGCGAGCCGATGTGGCCGGCATGCTCGAGAGCAAGCTGTCGCAGATGAAGGCCGCGGGAGAGAATCTCGATGTCATAACTTTCTCGGGCAACGGCGAGCCGACGCTCCATCAGGACTTTGGCGGTATCATCGACGATACCATAGCGCTGCGCGACAAGTACTTCCCCGGCGTGAAAATCAGTGTTCTCACCAACGCCACGCGCCTCGGCCGTCAGTCGGTGGCCCGTGCTCTCGCCAAGGTCGACAACAACATCCTCAAGCTCGACAGCGCAATAGCAGAGACGGTAGAGGCGCTCGACCGCCCCTCGGCCGGATACGATCTCGACAGGGTCATGGAGCAGATAGCTTCCTTCGGCAAGAGCGCCATCGTGCAGACCATGATATGCCGCGGCGAGCATGACGGCAAGCTCATCGACAACTCGACCGACGCCGAAGTGGAGGCGCTCATCGAGGCTTACCGCCGTATAAATCCCGGCGAGATAATGATATACACCATCGACCGCCCCACTCCCGAGGTGAAGATGCAGCGAGTGTCGCGCCCGGAGCTGGACGCTATCGCGGCGCGCATAACCGAGGCCACCGGCATAAGCGTGCAGGTCAGCGGCTGATAAACGTCTCAATCAACCAATTACATACATTAACCAAAACTCATCACATTCTCATGAAAAAATTCTCGATTCTTCTGGCATCGGCAGCTATGCTCTTCGGCGCCGTATCGTGTAGCGAAGAGGATGGTCCCGCCAAGCCCTCCATCGACGGAATCACCGACTACGACAACGTGACCAATGCCGGCAACGGCGGCGGTGTGGCCGGTTTCTATGTGCTCAACGAAGGCAACATGGGCTTCAACAAGGCTACAATCGACTTCTTCGACTATGAAAAAGGCCGCTATGCGCGCAATCTCTTCCCCGAAGCCAATCCCGACGAAGTCCTCGCCCTCGGCGACATGGGCAACGACATCGCTGTCTACGGCGACCGCCTCTTCATCGTTGTCAACGGCTCCAACAAGGTCGAAGTCCTCGAGGCAGGTACAGCCCGCCGCATCGGCCAGCTTGACGTAAGCTCGCCCCGCTACATCGCCTTCGACGGCGACTGCTGCTATGTGACAAGCTACGTGGGCGGTGAGGCCGGCAAAGGCTCGGTACAGCGCTTCGACATCAAGACCCTCAAGAACACCGGCAGCGTTTCTGTCGGCATCTCGCCCGAAGAAATGGCTATGGTGGCCGGCAAGCTCTATGTGGCCAACTCGGCAGACTTCAACACCGGTACTTTCGACAACACTATCTCGGTGGTAGACCTGGCTTCGTTCAAGGCTGAGACTCCCATCGAAGTGGAAGTCAACATGCACCACCTCCGCGCCGCTGCCGACGGCACTCTCTGGGTGAACTCGCGCGGCAACTATGCCGACAAGAGCTCGGCTGTCTTCATGCTCGAGAACAAGGACGGCAAAGGCTATGAAGTGGCCAAGGCCTTCAATATCAACTGCGACAACTTCACCATCGGCAACGGCAAGGTGTACTTCTACGGCACCACCTACGACGAGAACTGGAACGCCACCTACAACTACGGCATGATTGACGCCGCCACAGCCGAACTCCTCCCCGGCAGCTTCATCACCGACGGCACAGAGAAGTCAATCGCGACTCCCTACTGCATCGCAGTGCAGCCCGGCACCGGCGACATCTTCATCACCGATGCCAAGGACTACGTAAGCTCCGGCGCCGTCATCTGCTACAGCAAGGACGGACGCAAGCAGTGGTCGGTAAAGGCCGGCGACATCCCCGGACACATCGCCTTCCTGAAGTAATCTCTGCGGCTTACTCCTCGACGAAGGTGTTGAAGGAGTGAGCCGGAAGAGTCTCCGATATCGAGCCCCCCGAAGCAGGCAATGCCGCTTTGAGGGGCTTGTCGCTTAGACCCCGTTCCCCACCTTAGATTTGCATCGGCAAACCGAAACTGAAATAGAAGTGGTAAATTTGCAGTAAGAAT
>JAICZO010000193.1 GCA_029057255.1 Muribaculaceae bacterium
GTATACAAGCGCGTCGGCGAGGAGATAATGCGCCGCACATCAGCCGACAACCCATACCGGCAGTGGATCGAGACCTACGGCGACGAGACCTTCGAGAAGTCCACCCTGCGGGCTATCGAAATATGCGACGAACTCGCCGCTTCGGCCACCGACAGCATCCGCCTGGCTATGACCGAAGCCTTCCTCGACGCCACCCGCATGGAGTGGATGTTCTGGGACAGCGCTTATAATCTCGAAAAATGGAAAATATGAACCGCACTATGAAACAATACAGACGCGTAATGACCATCGCCGGCAGCGACCCCAGCGGCGGCGCCGGACTGCAGGCCGACATAAAGACCATATCGGCCTGCGGATGCTTCGCCACCTCGGCCGTCGTGGCCGTGGTCGACGAGAACACTGTCGGTGTCACCGGCGTGCACCCTGTTCCCGCACCCTTCGTCGAGGGACAGATACACTCAATACTCAGCGACATCGGCACCGACGCCGTCAAGATAGGCATGCTCCACTCGTCGGAACTGATACACACCGTCCGCCGCGCGCTCGACCGCTATCCCGACATCCGCGACATTGTCCTCGACCCCGTCATGGTGGCAACATCGGGCGACCCTCTGCTGCATGCCGACGCCGTGGCTACCCTGCGCGATGTGCTGATTCCGCGCGCACGCGTCATCACGCCCAACATTCCCGAGGCCGAACTCCTGCTCGGCCATGCCATCCGTAGCATGAGCGACCTGCCCGACGCCGCCTGCGAACTGTCGAGACTCGGCGCGTCGGTGCTCCTGAAAGCAGGGCATCTCAACGATGCTGAAGTAGCCGACATCTTCTATAACGCCGAGACGGGTACAAGCACCATGTTGTGCTCACCCCGCATCAGCACCCGCAACACCCACGGCACCGGCTGCACACTGTCGTCGGCCTTCGCCTCGTTCCTTGCCAAGGGACACACTCTCGACGACGCGGCACGGCTGGCCAAGAACTACATATCCGACGCCATAGCCGCCGGAGCGGCATACAACATCGGGCAAGGACACGGACCGGTGCATCACTTCCACGCATTCTGGGAGTGATGAATGATTTCACGCTGTAAAGTTAGTAAATTTAGACAAAACAAAGAAGACAACCTCCTTTGACCGGAGGCTGTCTTCCTGAGTGACAGGTGTGTCTGTGGACTATTCCTTTATGATGCGTACAGTCTTGTGCGAGTTATCGGTGAATGTAAGCACTGCAAAATATATGCCGGAAGAGAGACCCGAGACGTTGACTTGCGAACCGGGACGCTCGATTGTCATCATCGTCTGACCGTTGGCAGCCACTATCGAAAGGCTTGCAATATTCTCAGCGCCTGTGATTTCCATTGTCTCGCGCATCGGGTTGGGACCGATTTTCACCGCATCGGCAATAATCGAACCGAGCGAAGAAGCGCCTACAATATTGCTTATTATCTCTTCGGAGTCTCCGGTGGCATACGAAGCGACGACAGCATAGAACGAGGGCTCTGAAGCCGGCTTGGTATCATACCAGTTAAGATTCTTGGTAGAACCGATGAGAGTCCAGCTGTCGAACTCCTTAATATCATTGCCGCGGAGCACCTTGTACTCGACAGCAGGACGGTCAATCGAGTTATTGTCACGGGCCTCAACCTGGTCGGAATTAGTGCTGTCGAGGTCCTCGCCGTAAGCGCGCAGCATAGGATGAACCTTGGCAAACGACGACATGTTGCTGATGGTCATGTTGTAGGAGTCGCCGGCATAGTAGCATTCACCCTCGGCGAAGGGATACTCTTCCGTAGGCTCGCAGATGCCAATACCCATAAATCCGTCACAACCGACTGCAATCATGAAGCCGTCGGCCTCGACTGCGGTGCCAAGTATGTGTGTGCTCCATGCGTTGTCGGTGAACTCGACGTTGCGGGCAATATAAAGGAGATCTTTGGCATTGGGTTTGCCTTCTTCATCCAGGCCGAAGATATAGACATTGAAGTTGCGGTGGGCGCCATAGCGGTCAGTGACAAACCATGATATTTCCTTCACAAGCGCTTTTTTGTGGAATGCCGCACCTACAATAACCTCACTGTTGCCATGCGTCCAGCCTATGTAATCATGAGGCTCGCCGCTGTCATGACGGAATTCGGGCATCGGGCTCTCCCATGTCAGCATCACACCACCGTCGGTGACATTCGCTTTCACATTGTGGGCGCGGAGTATCTTCTCTTCGATGACGAAGTCGAGGGTCTTGTCTCCGTCGACATCTATCGAGGAGTTCTTGTTCTTGAAGTATCCGTTAGAAACATTGATTGAGTACTTGCTGCCGGTAGAGCCTGCAACATCCTTTATCGTATACGCACCCGCGTCGTCGGTAAATACAACAAAGTCATCATATCCGCTGAGCGAGATTTGGACGTTTCTGACAGGCTGACCGGTCTCGGCTGCCGTGACAGTTCCGGAGACAGTGTGTCGGGGCAATTTGACAAGTTTGAGATCGAGCTGCTTCGTCTCATCCTTGGCGAGATTGAACGTCTCGCTTGTGAGTGTGTGGTAGCCATGCTTGGATACTTCCACTGCACAGTCGCCCACTGCAATTTCGGGGAAGGAGAAGCGACCCTGAGCGTCGGTCTGTTCGACACGCTGTGTGCCGGCGATTCTGACAAGGGCATCGGCAACAGGACCGTTCTCATCACTTACAACGCCTGCCACACTTCCGGCATCGGCCTTGACGATATTGAAACGTATCTGAGGATACACGCAGTTAGCCTCCGCATCGACATATCCTTCGCGCTCGAATGTGCCGCTATTATTGGA
>JAICZO010000194.1 GCA_029057255.1 Muribaculaceae bacterium
GCCACGGGGGTGTGGCCGTACTCACCCTTGACGAGGCTGACGAACTGGTTGGAGGGGTTGGAGTAGTCAGGCTGGCCTTTCTTGCGGTCGAGAGCCACGCTGACGGCCTGCGAGCCTACAATCTGGCTGGTAGGTGTCACCAGGGGCACCAGACCTGCGTCGCGGCGCACCATCGGGATGAGGCGCATTGCGTCCTCGAGGAGGTCGCTTGCACCGAGGCTCTTGAGCTGAGCCACCATGTTGGAGTACATACCGCCGGGCACTTCGGCGTTCTTGACGATTTCGTTGGGTTTGGGGAAACCGAAGTATGCTTCGATGCTGTGGCATGCGTCGAGCAGAGCCGCTTCGTCAGAAGCCTTGGCTGCTGCGATGGCGCGGTCGAAGAGAGCGTCGATTTCGGCGGGGAGAGTCTCCTTGAGGGGGTCGAAGTCGCGGGGCATGCTGTCCTTGTGGAGGTCGAATGCAGCCAGCGAGTGACGGGCACCCAGGAGGCGTGTGCGGATTTCGCCGACAGCTTCCATGTTTGCCTCAAGCTCGATGCCGAGTTTCTTACAGAAGATGTATACAAGCTCGATTGCGGGAGCAGCCGAACCGCCGCCGAACCACCAGATGTTGGTGTCGAGGATGTCGACGCCGTTGATGATGGCCATGAGGCTCGAAGCGAGACCGTAGCCGGGAGTACAGTGGGTGTGGAAGTCGACAGGCACCTTGACAGCGGCCTTGAGCTTCGAGATAATCGAAGCGGCGCGGAGAGGATTGACAAGACCTGCCATGTCCTTCAGTGTGATGATCTTTGCGCCGAGGCGTTCCATCTCGACAGCCTTGCTGACAAAGTACTCGTCAGTGAAGATTTTCTTGGGCTCCTCGGCCTTCTTGCCGAAGAGACGCGCGAAGAAGCCGGGCTTCTCGGCGGGGGTGTCGTCCTTGGGGTCGACAGTATAGCATACGGCGCCGTCGGCGATGCCTCCGAGCTGGTTGATCAGGCGGATTGATTCCTTGACATTGTCGATGTCGTTGAGCGCGTCGAAGATTCGCATCACGTTGAGGCCGTTGGCGATAGCCTCTTTATAGAATCCCTCGAGCACATAGTCGGGGTAAGGAACATAGCCGAAGAGGTTGCGACCGCGCGAGAGGGCTGACAGCAGCGACTTGCCTTTCATCGCTTTGGACATGTTACGGAGACGGTCCCAGGGCGATTCGTCGAGATAACGCATCACAGAGTCGGGAACGGCACCGCCCCATACTTCCATAATATAGAAGCCTGCGTTTTCGTAGAAGGGGAGGAGCTTGTCGATTTCAGCCTGGCTGAGACGTGTGGCGAAAAGCGACTGCTGACCGTCGCGGAGCGTAAGGTCGCGGATTTTCAGTTTGCGTTGTTCCATATTATTGCATTATTTAATGAATGGATATTCGTTTTTTGTGTATGGCGGGCCGGTGACCTCAGACCTTAATCCGGGAGCCGGTGCCATGTCATTGGTGCGCAAATTTAAAACATACTTTTGAATTAAAGAAATTATTCCGCAATTATTTCAAAAAAATGCTTAACGCCCCGGCTTTTCTACATACGATAGTCCGACGGGCTTCTGCCAAAAGCCTTCTTGAACTGCATCGAGAAATATTCGGGAGATTTGAAATTGAGCGTATACGCGATTTCCTTCACTGTCAGGCCGGTTCTTGTCAGCATCTCCATAGCCCGCTCGAGCCGGAGTATCCTCAGGTAAGAGGCGGGGGCGCTGCCGGTATACTCTCTGAAATGCTGCCTGAACGACGAGTAGCTCATGCCCACGCGCCGCGCTATTTCCTGAAGCGCGACAGGCTCCTCGAGCGATTCGTGCATCAGCACCTTCGCCTTCTGTATTTTATCGGCCACGCCGGTGTTGGTCTCTTCGAAGCGGCGGTTCTGGTCAAGCACATACATCAGTCCGAGAAGATGGTTCACAATCCCGGCGAGCAGCAGCTGAAAGCATGACACTTCACGGCAGGCGGCCTCGATGGCCTCGTTGTACAGCTTTATCACCGTATCGCTGATGCCGACATGAAAAATCGGCGATTCCTTGCTCAGAAACATGTTCTCGACACGCAGGTCGATATTGTCGCCCCTGAAACCAATCCAGTATTGCGTCCACCCGGTCGAGGCTTCGGGCGAGAATGTGTGCCACTCTCCGGGGAAGAGCAGGAACATGGTGCCGGCTGCAATCTTTGTCCGCTCCACCGAGGCCGACTCAAAATAGCCCGAGCCTTCAGAGATGTAGACAAGCTGATACTCGTCGAAAACACGCCCGCGGTCAGCCCTGAACATATAGGACCCGGTATGCCTCTCCGAGGGATAGGCATCGCCGGGTCCGAAACGTTCTGCGCCGAGGGAGCTTACCGAGAGCCCCCACTGCCGGTCGCGTTCGTTCGCAAGCAGATATTTAATTGATTCCATGCCACAAATGTAGCAATTAAAATCAATCCGCGCTCACTACATAAGTATTTTCTTGCCGCCTATAATCAATATACGTCCCGGGATATCGCTGCCGGCAGCGAGCTTGTAGAGCCTGTCGCCGCGGCTCACTTCTATGGTGCCTAAATGCCGGCCGTCGATTCGCGCAACGTCGAGCAAGCAGTCGGCGTCGCTTGACACGCGGATGCTGTCGGGCGGCACGGGAGCGATGGTGAGCCTCCTGCCCTCGGCTACAACACCGACGGCACCGGCAGGCATATCATCGAACTCGATGACATAGGAGCCGCGAGTGGCCGTGAGCCGCGTTGCATCGGCACCGATAGCGGCCGACTCGATGCCCTCGGGCAATGCCTCGGCTGTCAGCGTCTCGCCGTTGACACTTATGACATCTGCTGCCGGCAGAGTAATCTCGGCCAGGGTGCCGCCGGGGACTTCGACGTTAAGACGGATTCGGCCTCCGGAGCGCTCCCAGCGCGACGATATTTGGCCGAAAGGTGTGTCGACCCGCGCACCGGCATAGTCGAGTTTATGGCTGAAGAAGGGATTGACGGCAAATGTGCGGTAGGCGGGTGCGAGAGGACGTATGCCCGCAAGCACCGAGTAGAACCACTCCTCGACATGCCCCATCATGCAGTGGTTCTGCGACGACGAGGATGTGTCCATGTTCCAGTGTTCGGGCAGCGAGGTAGCACCCTGCTCGACGAAATAACCGTAGCCGGGGTATGCCGTCTTGGTGAGCATCTCCATAGCCAGGTCGCCGTAGCCATACTCGCACAACGACAGTATGAGCGGGCGCAGGGCTATCTCTCCGGTGCTGAGGTGGCCGTTGTTGGCAATCACGGCCTGCGCCATGCGTGCGGCCACGTCGGCCTTGTCGGCTTCATCGACCAGCCCGAAATAGAGAGGCAGCGCATAGTCGGCCTGCGTGCCGTTGTCGTAGACGCCGCCTGAATAGTACTTGGCGTTGGTCCGTGCCCTTACCCTGTCGGCAATGGCACGGAAGGCAGCGGCATCTTCATCACGGCCTGTTGCGGCGGCCATTTCTGTCATGGCGCATGCCAGACCGTAGTACACGCAGTTGTGGACAAACTGCACCGACGTCGCCTTGTCATAGGCACCCCAGTCTCCGAGACTGTTTATCGACAGAAGGCCGTCGGAGACGCGGGTCTCGTAGTACTCCATCAGGCGTTTCATAGTGGCATAGTTGTCGAGGATTATCGACTTGTCGCCGTGGTTCTGATAGTGGCGGTAAGGGAGCATGATGGCCGTTCCGCCCCACGAGGGGTCGCCGAGCCAGTACTCTCCGAAGTCGGGATACTCGGGCAACACCCCGGGCACATAGCCGTTGGCGTGCTGACCCATGCGGCAGTCGTAGCACACTTTCGCGGCCCATGCGGCGATGTCGTAGTTATATGCCAGGGTATTATAGAGGAGTCCGGGCACTTCGAGCCAGCCGAGTTTCTCGCGGTGGGGGCAGTCGGTCAGTGTGCTGTACAGGTTGGAGTCAATTGCACGGAGGGTTATTTCGTGGATTCTGTTGAGGAGCGGATTGCTGCACTCGAAAGTGCCGGTCTTGGCCACATCGGAGCTTATGACGCATGCCGTGAAGTCGTCGGCCGTCGGCTCATAGCCTTCGAGACCGAATATCTGCAGGTAGCGGAAACCGTGGTAAACATACTCAGGCCCCCACTCTTCGCTGTCGTCATTTCCGGCAAAGGTATAGCAGTCGTAGACCGGAGTGCCGCAACTGCCGTTGGTCTGTCCGTGTCCGCCATTGGCCGACAGAACCTCACAGGGATAGATACGTATCCTGCTCCCTTTGTCACCCTTGAGGCTGAAGCGGTATGTCCCGGCAAAATTTGTTCCGAAGTCGACTACATACGAGCCGTCGGCAAGGCGGCGCACACTGCCCGCTTTCCATTTATCGACAATCTTCAGCGCCGGCGAGAAGCTTGCACACAGCTCGCCGACTCCGGCGACGCTTTCACGCACCTGCTTCGGGGCGCCGGCCTTATATGTAGCGTCGTAATCCTCGCCGCCATACCACGAAGCGAATACTGTCGGCGACGGAGCCACGAGCCAGCTGCCGTCGGTGGCAAGAGTCTCGGACGTGCCGTCTTCATACTCCAGGAGCACCTGCATGATGAAGCGCTTGCGCCCGTATATAGTGTTTATCTTCGAGTAGCGCTCAGTACCGGGGTTGTCATACATGCCGCCCGCCACCGTTGCGGCAAAGCTCAGCTTGCCGTCGGCGCCGATGTGGTCGGTTATGTCGTAGGTCGAGTAGATGACGCTCCGGCGGTAGTCGGTCTGTAGCGGCTCGAGCACATTGTCAGTCACCTTGCGGCCGTTTACTTCCAGCGAGAACACTCCTAAGCCGGAAGCGTAGGCGCGGGCGCGGCGCACTTTCCTGCCGAGATTATAGCTCTTGGAGAATATCACCGCACCGGGGTTATTCTCGGGAGACATCGAGAACGACGGCGCAGGATAGCCGGTCTCGCTGACAAGCACCGACTCACGGCCGGCAGCATCTGTCGAGACAATACTGTAGTCTGCCGGATAGTTGGCTGAGAGCCTGCTGTCGGCAGACGACGGCACATCCTGTCGCGGATAGATGACGATTCTGTCGAAAGTCATATCCCTGCCGAGGTCGACGGTAAAGTCGACTGTGGACTCGGCCTTGTTGAAGGCCTTGCTCGTCGCGCCCAGACAGCGGTTGTCCGAGGGTACTGTTATGCCGTCGGTAAGATATTCGTTCTGCCATTGCGTGCCGTAGGTCTCGGCAGCTGAGTTCGACACGCTCTTGCCTTCGGAGATTACTTTATCGCCGTCGAGCACCTGAAGCTCCGACAGCTGCAGCCTGTAGGATTTCTCACCCCTGACGGGCAGCCCGAGGCGGGTGGCATGTATACGCACATATCTCGCCGTATGTTTCCTGCCTAAATCATATATCACCGAGCATGCGGAGTTGTCGTCCTCCTCAATCCAGCGGGCCTTCCACTCGGAGCTTTCAAGCAAAGCGGTTTCGAAGCAGGCGCTTTCGCTCCACGGACTCTCCTGCCCGTCAGCATCCCACACGCGCACTCTCCAGCCATACTTGCGGCTCGACCCGAGGGGGCTGCCCTCGTATCGGACTCCGAAGGGTGTGTCGGCCGACACCTTCCACGAGTCCCAGACCACACCGCCGTCCTCGGCAGTAACTTCGATCTGATATGCCGACTGCCCGCCGGTCTTAGCGTCGGACGGCAGCATCCAGCTGAATACCGGAGTGCGGTCAATGCCAAGAGGCGACACAAGATGGTTGACACGCAAGTCATCCGGCTCAAGGCCTGCAAAAACTATAGGGGCGGCAGAGAGTGCCACTGCGGTCAGTGCTATGCGCAGGTTTTTCAATGGTTCTATCATTATTAATAATATTACTCTGAAGTTTTTTGCAAAAATAAAAATTAGCGCAGAACCCGGCGTGTTGATATTTGATTAATCACACCCCTATTTCTGACAAGTCGTGCCGGGCGGGCACAGGCACTATGACAATACTCGTTTTTTTTCACTCCGTTTCAGCGCCTTTTATTTTTTTAACTTAGTATCTCCGCCGCTATAGTTAATGAGTGTTAAATAATTGTTTAATTCTTTGAATGCTCGGTGCTTATACTTATCTTCGCAATCGTAAAGAAACAATCATTTCCAAATGCACTCTCCTATAAAACGACTGTCATACATCTGCCGTACCGGCCTCGGGGCTTTGGCTCTGTGCGCCTGCTTAAGCGGCACGACGGCGACCGCCGCGAACGTGCTTCCGCCGGACAGTATGACAGCCTCGCGCGGACATCCTCCCGACCCGGCGCTGTTCTACGGCAAGAGCCGTCTGAACGCCCTGACATTTAAAGTCAACGCCGTGGGAGCCGCGATGCTTGTCACCAACGCTACATTCGAGCTGGAGTTCAGCCGATGGTCGGCACAGCTGCCGGTCTATTTCTCCGGACTTGACTACTTCTCCCACCGGACCAAGTTCCGCATCATGGCATTGCAGCCGGGCATCAGATACTGGTTCAGACCGGAGTCGGACACCGGGCACACGGGCTGGTTTGCCGGCGCTCATCTCGGCATGGCATGGTATAACTTCGCTCTCAGCGGCGGCGACCGCATCCAGGACCACAACGGCCGCACTCCCGCCCTCGGCGGCGGCATAGAGGCCGGATGGCGGACGACCCTCGGCAAAACAGGCCGATGGAAACTCGAGCTCGCCATAGGTGCCGGTGCCTACAAAGCACGGTATGACCACATCGACAACAGCGGAGCCGGAACCGTCAAGAGCTACCGCAACAAGACATTCTTCGGCATCGACCACGTAGGCGTGACTTTCGGCTACTCTCTCGACCTGAAGAAAAAGATGAAAGGAGGATCGGCCCATGACTAAGAAAGCAACCCTCCTGTCGGCAATAGCCGCAACTACCGTTCTATTCCTGCCGGGATGCTGCATCCACGAGATGCCCCACCCGGACGCCCCCGACACTCCGGGAGGTCGGAATCTTACACTCAGACTCAGATATGACCCTGAAACGCCTCTCTTCGGAGAGTATGTCTATGACCAAGGAAGCGTGACCGGCTCACGCTCAGGAGCGCCTCTCGATGCCGAGCTGCCGCACGACATCAGATACACAATAAAAGCTTATGGCATGACCCGCGACGGTGATATATCGCGCGATGCCGACACTACCATTATACGCACCCGCCCTGTCGCCGAAGGCCTTGACGCCGACTTCGACATCACTATTCCCGACGGGGACTATCAGCTGCTTGTCTGGACCGACTTTGTCGACAAAGCCACAGTTTCGGACAAATATTACGACACTTCTTCTTTTGATGAAATAACTATAACCGACAGCAAGCCTCACAGCGGCTCCAACCCGTGGCGCGACGCTTTCTCGGGAGCGGCAGAGACCGCCGGCGACGACGCCACCGTCACGATGGCACGCCCGATGGCAAAGTACCGTTTCATTTCCACCGACCTCCGGAGATTCATCGAGCAGTCGCGGTCGAGAACCGACGGCTCCGCAAGAGCAACATCGCTCGACCAGTACGTCATCAAAATGATATATACGCGCTACATGCCCTGCTCGTTCAACATGTTCACCAACCGCCCGGCCGACTCCCGGACGGGAGTAAGCTTCACCTCGCGCATCACTCCGCTGAGCGACACCGAGGCCGAGATAGGCTTCGACTACGTATTCGTCAACGGCAACGAGACTTCGGTGGCAGTGGCCGTCGAGGTATACGACAGCAAGGGCGAGATGCTTGCGGCGATACCGTCGTTCGACGTGCCGCTGAAGCGCTCGAGGCTGACTGTTGTGAAGGGCGAGTTCCTGACATCCGAGGCATCGGGGAGCACCGGGATAAATCCGGGCTTCGACGGTGACTTCAATATCGAAATAAAATAACTACCATTATACGATAGAACAACATGAAAAAATTTATTTTTGCTTCTGCAGTAATCATCGCTGCCGCAATGACTTCCTGCTCCAACGACGAGCCGGCAGCGGCTCCCGCAGGTGACGGCAACGTCACATTCACAGCCGGTATCCCGGCGCTGGCATCGCGTGCCTTCGCCGACGGCACCAAGGCCACGACCCTCAACTACTATGTCTATGACGCCGAGGCCGCCGGAGGCACCGTGACTCCTCTAATCACCGGCACCGAGACCTTCGCCAACCTTCAGGCCACGGTAAACCTCAACCTTGTCACCGGCAAGACCTACGACATCGTCTTCTGGGCTCCCAACGAGGGCGCTCCCTACACCTATGACCCCGCCACTCAGAGTGTGACCGTCGACTATACCGCCGACGCCGCCGCCAACAACGAGAGCCGCGACGCTTTCTTCTGCAGCGTGACAGGGCTGAAAGTGGACGCTCCCGTAAACCGCAGCATCACCCTCAACCGACCCTTCGCACAGGTCAACATCGGCACATCCGACATCGAGGATGCCCGCAAAGGCGGCTTCGACCTCAGCACGACAGCCTTCGCCGTCACCCTGCCCAACACCCTCAATCTGATTGACGGCACTGTGTCGGGCAGCGAGGACGTAAGCTTCACCGCCGCAGCCCTGCCCGCCGAAGACTTCACCGTCGAGCCGGCGAAGTACGACTACATCGCCATGAACTACATCCTCGTGCCCGCCGACAAGCAGGTGGTCGACATGGTGCTCACGGCAAACGACGCTGCCGGCCAGAGCCGGCAGGTAAGCCTCACACCGGGGCCCGTCCAGCGC
>JAICZO010000195.1 GCA_029057255.1 Muribaculaceae bacterium
GGTCAGCCAGCTCGACGATGCGGGTGTATTTGCCGAGTGCGAACAGAGCCTCGATCCAGGCGGAAAATTCGCCGGGGTCCATCTCGTCCACGTTGTCGGCATGCCGCATCAGAGCGTCGAGCGAGCGCGATGCCGTGTTCATCGACAGCAGGTTGACAAGCTCGGAGAAGGTCTCGGCGTCGAAGCCTTCGCCGGCGGTCGCCTCGTAGAAGCGGTCGAGAGCAGGGCGTGGGTTGCGGATGTTGCACAGCAGCAGCTGGCGCATGGCGCGGGGATGTGCGGGGTGGGAGTCGACAAACTTCATAAGCTTCGACACCGCGCGGTCGGTGGAGCCGGCTCTGACGAGGATGGCGCACTGGCAGTCGACGAAAATGAAGTCGTCGGGCCTGTCGGCACTCATCTCCTCGAGCATGTCGAGGGCCTCCTGATAGAGGTAGGGGGCGAAGTCGAAGACGGAGTCGGCCAGAACCATGCGGGCTTCGAAGTCGTCGGCGGCGAGCGCTTTGGCATAGTCGAAAGTCGACCGTGCGTCATCTTCCTTGCCGGCACGCGCCTGTGCCTTGAAGAGTGTCACCCAGTAGCCTACCGAGAAAGGCTCGCTTTCGATAAGCTCTTCGGCGAGCTTGATGACAAGCTCGTTGTCGAGGGTATCGTCGGCCTCGCGCATCACTTCGTAGGTCAGCACAGGCTGGTATTTGATTTTTCCGCGCAGACGCTCGAGGTTTTCTTTCACCCAGTTGTAGCAGTCAAGGTCGAAGGCGAGGTCTACGAAGCGTATTATCTCCTCGTCGCTGAAGCTGTCGTACTGTGTGAGTATGAACTCGAGAGCCGCCACCGGGTCGCCGGGGTGCTGCACTTCGAGCCTTGCGATGTCGAACAGCGGCGAGAACATCTCGGGGTTGTCGTTGAGGAAGGCTTCGGCAGCGGGCGACGGAGTGTCGGAGTCGTCGACGGTGGTGTCGAGATAGAGCAGGGCACGACGTTCGGCGAGCGCTGCGCTCTCGGGGTAGAGCCTCGCGCCGCAGAAGAGCACTTCCATCTGCACATAGTCGTCGTTGAGGTCGCCGGCATAGTCGTAGAGCTCCACCAGCTCGTCTTCGTCGAAGAATCGGTCGGAGACGGGCCGGCAGAGAGACTCGCGGAAGCGTTTGTATAGTTCGTCGCGGGGATTGTCGGGCATTGGGTAATGTCAGGCTTTTTTCTGCACCTTTTCCCAGGTATCCTTGAGGGCGATGGTGCGGTTGAAGACAGGGTGTTCGGGGGTCGAGTCGTAGTCGGGAGTGAAGTATCCTATGCGCTGGAACTGGAACTTGCTGCCCTGCTCGGCTATCTGCATGGCGTAAGGCTCGAGCTTGGCGCCGGATACTACCTTGAGCGACTCGGGGTTGAGCATCTCGCGGAAGTCGCGGTCAGGCTCGGCGGCGGGGTTCTCGACGTCGAACAGGCGGTCGTAGAGGCGTACCTCGGCGTCGACGGCATGGTCGGCCGATACCCAGTGGAGGGTGCCTTTGACCTTGCGCGATGCTCCGGGCATGCCGCTGAGAGTGTCGGGGTCGTAGGAGCAGCGCAGCTCGGTGATATTACCTTCGGCATCCTTTATCACCTCGTCGCACTTGATGATGTATGCGCTCTTGAGGCGTACTTCAGCGCCGGGTGCGAGGCGGAAGAACTTCTTGGGGGGATTCTCCATGAAGTCGTCGCGCTCGATGTATATCTCGCGGGTGAAGGGCATCTCGTGTACGCCGCTTTCGGGATCCTCGGGGTTGTTTTCCATTGTCACGGTGTCGACCTTGCCCTCGGGGAAGTTGGTGATGACCACCTTGAGGGGGTTGATGACGGCCATGACACGTGTGGCGATGCGGTTGAGGTCGTCGCGGACGGCATGCTCGAGGAGGCTCACGCTGTTGAGAGCCTCATACTTTGTGTAGCCGATGGTGTCGATGAAGCGGCGGATGGCGCGGGGGGTATATCCGCGGCGGCGCATACCCGAGATGGTCGGCATGCGGGGGTCGTCCCATCCGGCCACGAGACCTTCCTTGACGAGCTGGAGCAGCTTGCGCTTGCTCATGACGGTGTATGTCAGGTTGAGGCGGTTGAACTCAATCTGACGGGGACAGTAGCTCTCGTCGGCCAGCTCCTTGACGAAGTGCTCGTAGAGAGGACGGTGCACCACAAACTCGAGTGTGCAGATAGAGTGTGTGACACCCTCGAAGTAGTCGCTCTGGCCGTGTGCGAAGTCATACATGGGGTATACCTTCCATGTTGTGCCGGTGCGGTGGTGGGGTGTCTTGATGATGCGGTACATGATGGGGTCGCGGAAGTGCATGTTGGGCGACGACATGTCGATTTTGGCGCGGAGCACGCGTGCGCCCTCGTCGAACTCGCCGGCGTTCATGCGCATGAACAGGTCGAGGTTCTCCTCGACGGAGCGGTTGCGGTAGGGGCTTTCGGTGCCGGGCACTGTGGGGCTGCCTTTCTGCGCGGCGATCTGCTCGCTTGTCTGGTCGTCGACGTATGCCTTGCCTTCTTTGATGAGTCGCACGGCCAGGTCGAAGAGCTGGGGGAAGTAGTCGGAAGCGTAGTATTCGCGGTCACCCCAGTCGAAACCGAGCCAGTGGATGTCTTCACGGATAGAGTCGACGTACTCGACATCTTCCTTGACGGGGTTGGTGTCGTCGAAACGCAGGTTGCACGTGCCGCCGAATTTCTCTGCGACACCGAAGTCCATACATATCGCCTTGGCGTGTCCGATATGGAG
>JAICZO010000196.1 GCA_029057255.1 Muribaculaceae bacterium
ATATGTGCATAAGAGACAGATTTAGTGCTGTACGCACCCTCGTTCAGCGGCCTCAACCGTGAGCACTCCTTCCCCAAAAGCTGGTGGGGCGGCTCTACATCGGTAAGCGCCTACGTCGACCTCAACCACCTGTACCCCTCGGAGATGGCCGCAAACACGGCAAAGAGCAACTTCCCCCTCGGTGTGGTCAACACATCGTCGAAGGTGCCATTCGACAACGGCATATCCAAAGTAGGCTATCCCGTCAACGGTCAGGGCGGCGGAGCGGCAAAGGTCTTCGAGCCGGACGACGAGTATAAAGGCGACTTCGCGCGCACGTACTTTTATATGGTGACATGCTATCAGAATCTCTCGTGGAAGTATACATATATGCTCGAGCAGAACACATACCCCACTCTCAACGACTGGGCCGTAAACCTGCTCCTGAAATGGCACCACCAGGACCCCGTCAGTCAGAAAGAAATAGACCGCAACGAAGCCGTGTTCGCCATCCAAAACAACCGTAACCCCTTCATCGACCTGCCCGAGCTGGCCGATTACATATGGGGCACCAAGAAAGGCGAGGCATTCAAGCCCGGCGAAGTCATCGTGCCCCCCACGGGCGACCCCGAGCTGATAGCTCCGGTCAAGGATATGCAACTGCAGTTCGGACAGGTGGCGCTCGGCTCGACAGCGACGACAAGACTCTTCGTCTCCGGCAAGTTCCTCAAGGGATATGTCACCACATCTATATACACGGCCGACCATACGATGTTCGCAGCATCGTCAAACCGACTGCCCGCATCGCAGGTATGCTCCGACCAGGGCTACTGGCTCGAGATAGAGTACACCCCCACCAGGATAGGTAAGCACACCGCACGTATACTCCTCGAAGGCGACTTCGGCTCGCGCGGTGTGGCACTCGAGGGCGAATGCCTCGATGTACCCGTCCTGTCGGCATGTACAGCCACCGCGCCGTCAGATATACAGTCCGACCGATATACAGCCAACTGGACAGCCCCGGCCGGCGAAGTCATCGACTACTACGTCGTCACCCGCACATGCTACGACGGCAGCAAGGTAACCACCGAAGAGATACTTGCCGAAGACAACTTCGCCGAGATAAAAGGCTTCGACAACTACGACCGCGAGGCATACTCCGTGCAGTCGGTGCGCCTCGGATACCGCTCACCCATGTCAAACGTAGTCTTTGTCGACCATGCCGGACTCAGCGGCGTAGAGCTTGACGAGCCACTCGTCATACAGTCATTCGACGGATTCATCCGATTCATCTGCTCCACACCGCAGACCGGATGCCGCATCTTCGACACCGCAGGCCGACTCGTCATGCAGATCGACACAGTAGAGCAAGACCTCGACATCGAGCTCCCGCAGGGCATATATCTTATCGTGACCGACAGCCACCGCACACCTGTCAAGGCACTCGTCCGTTAAAAAAATGCTATAACATATCAATCTCCGGGAGTCTCGGTCGAGATTTCCGGAGATTTTGCATTCTAATGTCAGTAGCTCAGTACGTTAAGCCCGCCATAGGTCGCCACAATACAAGCGGAGGCATAGTTTTGTTCGCCTCCGAAGTGTTAAAATAGTGTTAAAATCGTCGAAAAATTTGGTGGCGGAGAAAAAGCGCTGTAATTTT
>JAICZO010000197.1 GCA_029057255.1 Muribaculaceae bacterium
ACTGTAGAGGAAATCAAGCGCGCTCTCCGCAAGGCTACCCTTACAATGGACCTCGTGCCCATGATCTGCGGTTCGTCGTTCAAGAACAAAGGCGTACAGTGCCTCCTCGACGCAGTCTGCGCATTCCTCCCCAGCCCCGTTGACTCGGGCGCAGTTGAAGGCCGCAGCGTCGACAACCCCGACGAAATCATCACCCGCGAGCCCTCGAGCGAAGCTCCCATGTGTGCTCTCGCGTTCAAGATCGCAACCGACCCCTATGTAGGCCGTCTCTGCTTCTTCCGCGTATACTCGGGCGACGTAAACGCCGGTTCGTACGTGCTCAACAGCCGTTCGGGCAAGAAAGAACGCGTATCGCGCCTCTTCCAGATGCACTCCAACAAGCAGAACGCCAAGGAAATGATCGGCTGCGGTGATATCGGCGCAGGCGTAGGTTTCAAGGACATCCGCACCGGTGACACACTCTGCGCGGAAGATGCCCCCATCGTACTCGAAGCAATGGAATTCCCCGATCCCGTTATCGGTATCGCAGTAGAGCCCAAGACTCAGAAAGACCTCGACAAGCTCGGCGTCGGCCTGCAGAAGCTCGCTGAAGAAGACCCCACATTCCGTGTCGAAACCAACGAAGAGACCGGCCAGACCGTCATCTCGGGTATGGGTGAGCTTCACCTCGACATCATCATCGACCGTCTCCGTCGTGAGTTCAAGGTAGAGTGCAACCAGGGTCGTCCCCAGGTAACATACAAAGAAGCTATCACACGCTCCTGCGAGCTCCGTGAAGTATTCAAGAAGCAGACCGGTGGTCGCGGTAAGTTCGCCGACATCATCGTACGCATCGAGCCCGTTGACGAAGGCTTCGAAGGCAACCTCCAGTTCGTTGACGAAGTTAAGGGCGGTAACATTCCCAAGGAATTCATCCCCTCGATCCAGAAGGGCTTCACAACCGCTATGAAGAACGGTGTCCTCGCCGGCTTCCCCGTAGAGCACCTCAAGGTTACTGTCATCGACGGTTCGTTCCACCCGGTTGACTCCGACCAGCTGTCGTTCGAGCTCTGCGCCATCCAGGCATTCAAGAAAGCTTGCGAAAAGGCAGGTCCCGTCCTCCTCGAGCCTATCATGAAGATTGAAGTCGTTACTCCCGAAGAATCGATGGGTGACGTTATCTCCGACCTTAACAAGCGTCGCGGTCAGGTAGAAGGCATGGAAAACAGCCGCTCCGGCGCACGCGTAGTGAAGGCAAAGGCACCTCTCGCCGAAATGTTCGGTTACGTGACAGCCCTCCGTACCATCACATCGGGCCGCGCAACATCGACCATGACCTTCTCGCACTACTCTGAAGTATCCAGCTCTATCGCCAAGGACGTTCTCACCGAATGCCAGGGCCGTGTCGACCTTCTTAAGTAATACAAAAACACATATAAATATATGAACCCCATTATCCGTATCAAACTTAAATCTTACGATCACAGCCTCGTTGACAAATCGGCTGAGAAAATCGTAAAGACTGTGAAGTCGATCGGCGCGGTTATCAGCGGTCCCATCCCCCTGCCCACCCACAAGCGCATCTTCACTGTCAACCGTTCCACCTTCGTCAACAAGAAGAGCCGCGAACAGTTCGAGCTCAGCTGCTACAAGCGTC
>JAICZO010000198.1 GCA_029057255.1 Muribaculaceae bacterium
GAAAAGTCCTGCATGATGCTTATTGATTACTGATAATGCGTTGAATCTGTGTTTTTGAGCTTTTCTTAACGGTCGAAGTCGGGCACGATGTAGTCGAGCGAGCCGCCGATGGTGATGAGGTCGGCGATTTTCTGACCGCGGGTGATGTGGTCGACCACTGCCGCCTGGGGAAGACAGGGAGGCGCGATCTTGAGGCGGAAGGGCTTTGTGGAGCCGTCGCTCTCGAGGTAGAGTCCGAATGCGCCGCGGCAACCTTCGGTGAGCTGGAACCAGCTTCCTGCGGGTACTTTGAGCACTTTGGGCACTTTGACGCAGTACTCGCCGTCGGGGATGTTGTCGACGAGCTGGGCGAGAATCTTAGCCGACTGCTCCATCTCGAGCATTCGGCACTTGAAGCGTGCCATCGAGTCGCCTTCGGTCATTACGACTTCGTCGAAGTCGAGCTCGGAGTAGATGCTGTAGGGCATCAGCTTGCGCATGTCGCAGGCCCAGCCTGAGGCACGGCCCGAAGGACCTGTCACGCCATAGGCGATAGCGTCTTCGCGAGTAAGTACGCCGACGCCTTCCATACGGTTGCGTGCGATGACGTTGCCGGTGAATATTTCGTTATATTCCTTGATGTTCTTGGGGAGCACTTCGAGCAGAGCCTTTACGTCGGCCTGGAAGTCGGGTGCGATGTCCTGCATGACGCCGCCGATGCAGTCGTAGTTGAATGTCATGCGGGCGCCGCATGTCTTCTCCATGATGTCGAGAATCTGCTCGCGGACGCGGAGTGCGTAGAAGAGCATTGTCGTGGCACCGAGGTCCATGCAGTATGTGCCGATGAAGAGGCAGTGCGATGCGATACGCGAGAGCTCGTCCATCATGACGCGGATTACCTGTGCGCGGCGGCTGATTTCGATGCCTGCTGCTTTCTCGATGAGTATGCAGAGGGCGTGGTGGTAGTTGTGTGCCGAGAAGTAGTCCATTCGGTCCATGAAGTGGAGCGTCTGGGGGTATGTGAGGTTCTCACAGAGTTTCTCGATGCCGCGGTGGATGTAACCGCAGTAGAGGTCGATTTTCTTGATTGTCTCGCCGTCGACTGCTGTGCGGAAGCGGAGCACGCCGTGTGTTGCGGGGTGCTGCGGGCCGATGTTTACGACGAAATCTTCTTTCTGGAAGATACGTTCGCTGCGTTTCACGACCTTGCCCTGCTCGTCAAGCGAGTATACGTCGGTGAAGTCGGTCTGACGTTCGCTTTGGGTGCTTACGGGGTTGATGTCGGGGTTCTCGTCATAGTCCTTGCGCAGGGGATAGCCTACAC
>JAICZO010000199.1 GCA_029057255.1 Muribaculaceae bacterium
CCTCTAAGCCCTATATTTAACACTATTTAGCGAATATTAACAAAATAAATCAGCTATCGTCATTACAAATCAGACAAGAAACGGCCAAAAAGCATTAACTTTGCAGAACAAACTACACCAACCCATGAATTTTAAACACTTCTGCATACTTGCAGCCACTATGTGTGCTGCTTATGGCTGCGACGGCAAAAAGTCGCTGACAGTAACCGTAGGCAACAGTCTCGACTTCGACCGCGAGAACGAAACGGTCGAGATTCCTCTGTCGTCGATAGGCGGCAAGCTCACCGGCGCCAACCTGTATGTCACCGAGAGCAACGGCAATGAGATACCGTCGCAGATTACGTCCGACAGTATGCTTATCTTCCAGGCATCGGTGCCCGCCGGAGGCGAAGCGGTCTACCGCATATACGCCGACGACAAAGCCCACAGCTACGACACGGTGGCATGCGGCCGCGTGCACCCCGAGCGCGAAGACGACCTCGCATGGGAGAACGACCTTGCCGGATTCCGCGCCTACGGCCCCTCGATACAGCGCAAGGGCGAGCGCCTTTTCGGCTACGACATCTTCTTCAAGCACCCCAACCTCACACCCGTACTCGACACCCTCTACGGCGCTCAGTGCTCGCACGAGAACTGGCGCAAAGTCGACTCGCTGCGCCGCATCGACCCGCAGGCAGCCAAAGACTTCGAGAACAGCTTCACATACCACCGCGACCACGGTCTGGGCATGGACTGCTATGCTGTAGGCCCCACCCTCGGTGCCGGAGCGTCGGCAATAGTTGTCGACGGCAAGATGGCCATGCCCTGGTGCTACGACAGTGTCGCCGTGACCGACAACGGCCCCATACGCTTCCGCGCCGAGATGTACTTCGCACCCCGCGCGGCAGGCTCTGACAGCGCCGTCACAGAAACCCGCACCATGATACTCGACGCCGGCACGATGCTCAACCGCTGCATCGTGACTTACGGCGGCATCAGCGCCGACAGCATAACTGTAGCGACCGGCTTCCCCCGCCGCGACGACTACTCCACCCTGCTCGACCCCAACGGCACGCTCGCTTACGGCGACCCCACACAGGGCGATGACAACGGCCGTGCCCTCCTCGGCATCGTCGCTCCCGCCTTCGACAGCGTCGCCGAGGCCGAGGGACATGTGCTCGGATACCGCACCATACCCGCCGGCGCGCCCTTCGAATACCGCTGGGGCTTCGCATGGGACCGCGGACCCGTCGGCGACTTCGACAGCTGGACCAAAGCTCTCGACAACAGCCGGCGCGCAGCAGCCGCACCGCTCACAGTAGCTGTCAGCGAATGACACACGCAATACAACTCTAAAACATTATATAATCAAGGATTTAAACGAATAATTAACCATGACTAATTTCTCACTTGAAGGCAAGGTGGCGCTCGTGACCGGAGCAGCTTACGGCATCGGTCTCGCCATCGCCCAGGCTTTTGCAGAAGCCGGCGCTAAAATCGTGTTCAACTGCTCCCGTCAGGAAACCGTGGACCGCGGTCTGGCAGCATACAAGGAGCTGGGCATCGACGCCAAAGGTTACCTCTGCGACGTAACCGACGAAGAAGCCGTGAAGGCCATGGTGGCTGACATCGAGGCCACAGTAGGCACTATTGACATACTCGTGAACAACGCCGGCATCATCAAACGCATCCCGATGGAAGAAATGGCCGTCGAGGACTTCCGCCGCGTTGTCGACGTCGACCTCATCGCACCCTTCATCTGTGCTAAAGCCGTAATACCCGGCATGATAAAGAAAGGCCACGGCAAAATCATCAACATCTGCTCGATGATGAGCGAGCTCGGCCGCGAGACCGTCAGCGCATACGCCGCAGCTAAAGGCGGCCTCAAGATGCTCACCCGCAACATCTGCTCGGAGTACGGC
>JAICZO010000002.1 GCA_029057255.1 Muribaculaceae bacterium
TGTCGGTGGTGTCCACTACCGTTGCCGAGCGTACGCCGCGGCGGTAGTTGTTGATGAAGAGGTTGCGCATGATCGTGAAGACCCAGCCCTTGAAGTTTGTGCCCTCGGCGTATTTGTCCTGGTTGTCGAGCGCCTTGAGGGTGGTGTCCTGGAGGAGATCGTATGCGTCATCGCGGTTGGATGTGAGCATGTACGCAAAGTTCAGCAGGTTGTTCTGAATATTCATCAGATTGCTTTGGAAGGTAGTGGAGGATGCCATAATTGTGATGTTTTGGAGTTGATTCTTTAGGTTTTCTCTGTTGTCATTTTTTGTTTGACACTCCAAAATTACGGACAATCCACCAAATGCAAGAATTTTAATGTAAAAATATGTTAAAGCAAGAAATATTGCCAATGTAGCGGTGTAAATAATTGAATACCAAAGATATAAAAACGATGCAAATTGTTACACAATTGTTACAACACAGAAAAACAGCGACGCCTGTGTTCGATTTGTAACACAATTGTGTCGCTGTATGCCTTGATAGAACCGGGGGGCTCAGACCGATACCAGAGCCTTGATGTGCGGGTGCGGATCGTAGCCCTCGAGAGTGAAGTCGTCGTAGGTGAAGTCGAAGATGTCGTGCCGGTCGGGGTTGATGATCATCTTCGGCAGCGCGCGCGGTTCGCGCTCGAGCTGAAGCCGAGCCTGGTCGAGGTGGTTGAGATAGAGGTGGGCGTCGCCGAGGGTGTGGACGAAGTCGCCTGCTTTCAGCCCGGTGGCCTGCGCCATCATCTGCAGCAGCAGCGCGTACGAGGCGATGTTGAAGGGCACGCCGAGGAAGCAGTCGGCACTGCGCTGGTATAGCTGCAGCGAGAGTCGGCCGTCGGCGACGTAGAACTGGAAGAAGGCGTGGCAGGGCGGCAGGTTCATGTTGGGCAGGGCGGCGACGTTCCAGGCGCTGACGATGATGCGGCGCGAGTCGGGATTGGTGCGCAGCGTGTTCTGCACTTCCGCTATCTGGTCGATGCTGCCGCCGTCATAGTCGGGCCATGAGCGCCACTGGTAGCCGTAGATATGCCCCAGGTCGCCGTCGGGACCGGCCCATTCATTCCATATCCTGACGCCGTTGTCTTGCAGGTAGCGCACGTTGGTGTCGCCCTTGAGGAACCACAGCAGCTCGTGGATGATAGATTTGAGATGCAGCTTCTTGGTGGTGACGAGCGGGAAGCCGTCCTCGAGATTGAAGCGCATCTGATAGCCGAATACCGACAGAGTGCCTGTGCCGGTGCGGTCATGTTTCTCTACGCCGTTGTCGAGGATATGGCGCAGCAGGTCGAGATATTGTCGCATCTTCTGGTGTACTATTATATAATGAAGAGGGGAGGAGTGTAACAGTGTGCAAATATACGCCCAATAATCCTTTTGTGCAAATGTGCCGCAAAATATGAAGGTCGCGAAAAAAATGCGTATTTTTGCAGAATAATAACCTGCAACAGCTTAATAAATAAAATGACAGAAACAGCACCCGCGGCGCAAAAGCGCCATGCCCGTGTCGATGCCGCCGACGTCCTGCGAGGCTTCGCCGTGATGGCAATCATCCTACTGCACTCCATCGAGCACTTCAACTTCTATTCCTTCCCGGACACCGCCGGCCAGAGCCAGTGGCTCAACTTCACCGACAAGGCCATATGGGACGGACTTTTCTTCCTCTTCGGAGGCAAGGCATATGCCATCTTCGCGCTGCTCTTCGGCTTCAGCTTCTTCATCCAGCATGACAATCAGCGCATGCGCGGCAAGGACTTCAGGGCGCGTTTCTGCTGGCGTCTCTTCCTGCTTTTCGTCATCGGCAATATCAATGCCTGCTTCTTCACGGGCGAGGTGCTCGTGCTGTATTCGCTCGTCGGTTTCGTGCTCGTGCTGACATGCCGCCTGCCCGACAGGCCGCTGCTGTGGCTGGCTGCCGTGTGCATGCTCCAGCCCGTGTGCCTGTGGCAGATAGCCAACGCCGTGGCCGACCCGTCGTATGAAATAGCGCACATCAACTCGGCACCGTTCTGGCGCGCCACGATGCAGGCCCAGTCATCGGGCACTTTCATGGAGATGCTGCGCGTCAACATATGGGAGGGGCAGCTTGCCTCGCTCGCATGGGCGTGGGAGAACGGCCGCGTGTTCCAGACGGCGGGTCTGTTTATCCTCGGCATGCTCATCGGCCGCAACGGCTGGTTCCGCCGCGAGTATCTTGACCGCTGGAGCCGTGTGCTCGCCCTGTCGCTGGTCTGCTTTTTCCCGCTGTACGGGCTCAACGGCATGCTCCGCGACTATATCTCCAACCCCAATATCCTCGAGCCGCTCGGCATACTTGTGTCGTCGCTGATGAAGCTCTGCTTCATGTTCATGCTCGTGTCGGGCATACTCTTCGGCTACTACCGCGCAGGGCGCCTGAGCCGCATTCTCGGCGCTCTCATCCCCTACGGCAAGCTCAGCATGACCAACTATGTCACCCAGGGCATCATAGGCTCGTTCCTGTTCTATCACTGGGGTCTGTTCCTGCGCATGGGCATCACAGCCAGCGTCTTTGTCGGCGTGGCCATATTCGTGGTGCAGTACATGCTGTGCCGCTTCTGGGTAGGACGTCACAAGCACGGTCCGCTCGAGTATCTCTGGAAAAAAGCTACCTGGATTTAAGCGCCATCGGCGTCGACAGCGTGTGCCGTCCGCTCTTGTAGTTGATGGCTCCGTTGGGGCACACGGCGGTGCAGTCGAAGCACACGACGCAGCGTGCCTGGTCGACAGTCTTGTCGGTCAGTTTGATACACCCTGCCTTGCACACGCGCTCGCACTCGCCGCAGTTGATGCACAGGTCGGGGTCAATCTCGATATGGTAGTATGACCGTCGCGCCCCGACGCCGAGAATGGTGCCTATCGGGCAGATAGAGTTGCACAGCAGGCGGCCGTGACGCCACGCGACAGTCACGACGGTCACGGCGGTCACTATTGCCGCGGCAAGCGATGCGAGGGCAAAGCGGGTGGCGGCGCCGCCGTGTCCGATGACTCTCACGAGAAATTCCTCGACCATGCGGGCGTAGGCACTGTAGGGGTCGAGCAGTGTCGGCACAAGAGCCGAGCCGGAGAGCAGCGAGAGCACGAACAGCAGCAGGAAAACTAAGCTTACCCTCCGCAGCGGCGGCCGGTAGCGGTAGTCGGACTTCCGCCGCCGTAGCAGGCGCGATAGCTGCGACACACAGTCCATAGCAGTACCCATAGGGCATACCGTCGAGCAGTAGATGCGGCCGTAGACGAGGGTGACTATGGCCCAGAAAACCACCACCGCGGCCACGCCCGACAGCAGTGCCGTGAGTATCTGCATGCGCACGAAGACGCTGTTGTAGCCGGCGGCGAGCGCCCATGTGGGCACGGCCATCGCTACGAGCGAGATTATTATGCGGCAGATGCGGGCTGAGCGGTACATGTTGCAAAGGTAATGAAAAATATCGTCACGCCCGCTTCCTGAACGATTGTCCGAGGATGTATGACGTGATTCTTATCAGCCTGTTGTCCTGATGCTTCTCGAGGTACTTGTATCCGAGCCAGGGTATGTATATGCCTGCGATGAGCGAGAGCGACGTATGTACCCACCAGGGCAGCGCGACGAAATGTGCAAGTACCTGCTGCGCAGCGATGTTGAAGTACCACGACAGCAGGAATATCATATAGTTGGCCGCTTTGAGGTGATCGAGGAACTGCCACCGGCGCTCTTCCATGATTCGTGCCAGCGACATGCACATCGCTATGCCCGTAAGCGAGCACAGGAAGCGGAGAGGGGAGTCCTCAAAAAGCAGGAACAGCCCGATCCAGACTGCCGCGCTTGCCGACAGAAAGCGGATGTCGGTCCACGGTATCAGGCGGTCGATGCGGGCGGAGTAGAGGCTGTAGAGGCATCCGGCGATAAAGAAGAAGCCGAAGTCGCGGACACGGTCAATTGACAGGAACGGCGTGACCTGTATCGGCGCCACCAGGAAGGCGAGGAACAGCAGCCCGAGCACCACCGCGGCCGGCCTGACTCTCCTGCTCCCGCTGAAGTAGAGCACGCAGAAGGTCAGCGACAGCATGATGAAACTTACCTGTAGAAACCAGAAGAAGGGTATAGGCATGCAGTCCTGGTAGACAAGCGAGCGCCCGAAGTTGTCGAGCGTAAGAGGGAAGGGGTCGTCGGACATCGAGTCGAACAGCGCGCGCGGCACGAAGGTGACTGTCGTAAGCACGATGAACGGCAGGATGAGACGTCGCAGTTTGGTGCGGACGAAGCTGCCGGGCGTATATTTCGGCGTACCGGTCAGCCCGGAGGTATAGACCATGAGCAGGCCTGACACGAACATGAACAGCGGCAGGCTTACGGTCATAATCGACCGATAGAAGGGCGTCGACCACCCGTGGGCGCCGTCGGGATATTCATGCAGCGAGTGGCCTGCGACAACAAGGATTATGCCGATTATCTGCAGGTAGGCTATGAAATTTATGTAACCGCCGGGGCGGGGGCTGTCGTTAGGTGTCATTTGCTGGATGTGGTGTGCAAAGATAGTGATTTTTCGATGACACGCCCGGTATTACACAATATTAAGACCCCGTTCCCCACCTTAGATTTGCATCGGCAAACCGAAACTGAAATAGAAGTGGTAAATTTGCAGTAAGAATAA
>JAICZO010000020.1 GCA_029057255.1 Muribaculaceae bacterium
GGCTATGGAGGCACCGCCTACCTTGCGTCGACAGCCGACATCAATTCGTCGCTTACGATCGCCAACAGCTCGTCATCGCTCTTCACCCTCACGGTCATGAGCTGGGTATCGGTTCTGGTACCCTTCGTGCTCGCATACATCTGGTATGTGTGGAGCAAGATGAACGCCACTCCCCTCACCGAAGAAGAGCTTGACAAAGAGTCTCACAGCTATTGATTGAACAACACGACATGCCGCCGCCTCCACTCGGCGGCATGCCTCAAAATACTTTCTACGCCCTCTGGACACCTACCGCACCATATCGGCGCCCGCCGAAGCCAAGTACACCGAGAAGATGAGCCGCTTCCTGGCCTTCGCCCATCCCGCCTCGACTCCCGCCGAGGCCAAGGAAGTCATAGCACGCTATCAGAAAGACTATCATGACGCCCGCCACGTGTGCTGGGCATACATGACGGGGCCGGCGCGCACCGACTTCCTCAGCAGCGACAACGGCGAGCCGTCGGGAACAGCCGGCAAGCCCATACTCGGTCAGATAAACTCGCTCGGGCTGACCGACGTCGTGGTAGTGGTGGTGCGCTACTTCGGAGGCATCAAGCTCGGCACATCGGGGCTGATATCCGCCTACCGCGAGGCCGCACGACTCGCCCTGGAGGCCGCCCCTGCCGAGGACCGACATGTGATGGCCGACATAGCCTTCACCTTCCCTTATCTTGCCATGAACGACGTGATGAAGCTTGTCAAGACTTCGGGTGCCGCCATCGCGGCACAGCAGTTCGACAACTCATGCACAATGACACTCCGCATAAGGCTCGACGACGCCGACCCTCTGCGCTGCCGTCTTGCCGACATCGACGGAGTGATACTCGATTCATAAACCCTCTTAAACCAATCACGGAATGTTCCCTGCAGCAGCACTTTTCGACCTCGACGGCGTCATCGTCGACACAGAAGGTCTCTACACCGAAATCTGGAGCGCCATCAACGAGGCGCACCCCACCGGCATCGACAACTTCGCACTCACTATCAAAGGCTCGACACTGCCTCAGATTCTCGCCACATACTTCCCCGACCCTGACACTCAGCGCTCGGTAGTGGCTATGCTCAAGGAGCGCGAGGACGCCATGCGATACAGCGTCTTCGAGGGTGTGGGCAGCTTCCTTGCCGAGCTGCGCGACAGAGGCATCCCGGCGGCTATCGTCACAAGCAGCAACGCCGCCAAGATGACAATACTCTTCGACCAGCTCCCCGAGCTCCGCACATTCTTCGACCACGTGCTCACCGACGCCGACACTTCGCGCTCCAAGCCCCACCCCGAGTGCTACCTCAACGCCGCCGCACGCTTCGGCGCCGACCCGAGCCAATGTATTGTCTTCGAGGACTCTTTCGCAGGTCTGCAGGCAGGACGCGACGCGGGAGCAAAGGTAGTGGCGCTGGCCACGACAAACCCGAGAGCCTCGCTCGAGGGCAAGGCCGACATCGTCATCGACAGCTTCGACTGCATCACGCTCGACTCACTGCTCGAGGCTCTGCGCTGATTATAAAA
>JAICZO010000200.1 GCA_029057255.1 Muribaculaceae bacterium
GTGTGCCACTACCGGATGCTGGTCATAAAGCACTTGAAACTTCGACCACTGACGGGACTCGCGGTCATACTTATGCTGACGAGTCTCCGCAATAGACTTCTGCACCTTGTCCATGTCGCCAAGCAGACGGAACATCTCTCCCTTGCGGGGCTTGGCCTCGGCAGGAAGGTCAAACAGCAGCCGGTCGAGAGCCTCGGTGTTACGCACCTCGATATACGTGCCGCCGTCACGCACTTCAACATTCGATGCTTCTATACTGCCGGTCGATTTGAGATAGCCGAAGAGGTCGCTATAAAACGACGCGTCGTCGTGATATAGCGAGAGACCGGTTTCGATGGGCACTGACTCCTCTACTGCCGGAGTCGTTTCCTCCGTTTCATCTCCAAAGAGAAGATCGAAGGCATCGTCATCCGGCTCAAGGAAATCATCGCTCCCCTTGGCTATGGCTTTGGCAGTCTTGGACTCCTCCTTGCGGGAGTCATATAAGCGCATCACCGAACCGACATCGCCGAGGGTGTCGTAAACCACCTGCTCCTTTTCTTTCAGTCGCCCGATGATACGGAGGTCGTCCCTGACGGACTCGTTTGCACTCTTCAGCACGAGGTAGTGGATATATGGCGTATGCTCCTGGCCATAGCGGTCGATACGTCCGTTGCGCTGTTCAAGCACTATGAGCGACCACGGCAGGTCGTAGTTGAACATCCGGCGGCAGAAGTAGTGGAGATTCACACCCTGACTTCCGGCATCGGTGCAGAGCAACAGACGGATACCGCCGTCCTTCTTGCCGAACTCCTCGACGACTTCCTGGCTCTCAATGTCGGACATCGAGCCGTCGAATGTCCGGATAGCATTTTCATCTTTGATAGCAAAGTCCGCCATCAGCCGCTGGCGAAGCATCTGCATCGTAGCAATTCGTTCGGTAAAAACCACAAAGCGTTCGGAGTCATGCTTACCCGTCCAGCCAAGCGATTTCAGTTCATCGCGAAATGCGTGATATCTGCTGTCGGCATCATTCTCGATAATCTCGTTTAGAGCGTCACGCATCTTCAGAATATCATCGTCGGCATTCTCGCCATGACGGGCTATACGTTCGTCGAGCGATTCGAGAGCCGCCTGCGGTGAGGACAGGAAGGACTTCAAAAGAGAAATGGCATAGAGGGTGTCGCGCGAGTTCGCGCCCTCTTCGCCAATCTTACGGAATTTATAGTTCTGCTGCAGCGCAAGAAAACGCTCCTCCCGGTCAGAGGCTTTTACGTCGGTTCGAGCATACGAATCAAGTTGGCAAACGATTCGCGGCGGCCGTTGTGGGGAGTTGATGTCAGCACAAGACTGTCGCAATGATCGGACAGCAACTCGGCAAGCTCGCCTCGCTGACTGCTGCTGTTCGCCACAATATGACATTCATCAATGACGATGATGTCCCATCGGGTGTTCTGGAGCAGAGTTGTGTAACTGCTCTTCAGCGTGTCGATGGATATTATAGTCTTGTCGTAATACTCAAAGGGATTCTTATTCTAGGGAATCTTGGCCTGTATGCGCTTCACACCTTCGGAGTCCAGTCGAACCAACGGTATGGCAAAACGGTTCCACATCTCTTCTTGAAACTGCATCAGAATTGACTTCAGAGCCACGACGAGAATGCGTTTGCCTCGGCTGCGCTTTATCATCTCAGTGAGAAAAATACCTATTTCGATGGTTTTTCCGAGTCCCACGCCATCGGCTATAAGCAGACGCGGACGAGGCAACCGCAGAGCCTTGACCGTGGGCTGCATCTGATAAGCCGCCGGATTGAATGCGCACTTATAGGCTATCGATATCTTGTCATTCCATCGGGGATTGCTGCGAAGAGAAGTCTCGATGAAGAGCCGCGTAAAGTCTTAGTTTGCACTCCTGTCAGGGACAAACTTGAATTCAGTGGCATTCACAGCCCGGATGTCATCATCAAGGAAAGTGTCAAAAG
>JAICZO010000201.1 GCA_029057255.1 Muribaculaceae bacterium
CGAGAACACCGCGCTGGCGCACTTCGACCATCTGTCGGTGCAGTACATAGCCTTCAAGCGCGACCGCGCGTTCGAGGCCAAACAGCCGGGAGCGCTGCAGATAAAGGTCGACGCCACCAAGTTTGCCAAACTGCACTGTTTCCGCCCCAACCCCTACTTCGACGGCCCTGTGATAGCCTTCGACATCGCACATGACGACCGCGTGCAGGAGATTCCCGTCTTTGACAGCGCCGCCATCGAGCAGGGCATGAAGGCCAAGCGACGCGAAATCAAGGCTCAGCAGAAGCAGGAGCAGCGCGCCGCCAACCTCAGGTCGGCTAAGCCGGCGTCGGACATCATAGAAGTCGACCTTCACGCCGACGAGCTCCTCGACACCACGGCAGGACTCTCCCCGGCCGACATCCTCAACCTGCAGATCGACCGCTTCCAGCAGGTGATGGACTCGTCGCTCCGCTACCCCGGCCGCAAGATAGTCTTCATCCACGGCAAGGGCGAGGGCGTGCTCCGACAGGCGATAATGAAGGAGCTGTCGCACCGCTACAAGGGTCATGACGTGCAGGACGCATCGTTCCGCGAGTACGGCTTCGGCGCCACACAGGTCACGATACGCGCTACCGACGGCAAGGCCGCTCAGAGCGCCGACAACCGAGACAACAAGAAACGCAGATGATATTATATTTCTCCGGCACGGGAAATACCCGGCGCGCGGCCACCCTCCTGTCAGAGGCTCTCGGAGACACTGACCTGCGACGCCTCACTCCGCAGATGCTGCTCGACCCGGCATCGGCACGCTTCGATATGTCCGTGGGCGACACACGGGTGGTGTGGGCCTTCCCGACCTACTCGTGGGGCATCCCTCCGGTAGTGGCGGCCGTAATGCGCGGGTGCATGGCCGGACAGGGATTCTCTGACGCCACACACTACATGCTGGCGACCTGCGGCGACGACATCGCCTACACCGACCGCCAGTGGCGACGCATCATGAAAGCCCGCGGCTTCCGCGCCGGCGGGGCATTCTCGGTGGTCATGCCCAACAACTATGTGCTCATGAAAGGCTTCGACACCGACAGCGACGAAGTGGCGGCTCGCAAGCTTGCCGAGGCTCCCGATGCCATACGGCGCATAGCCGACGCCATCAGAGACGGTGGCGCCGACATCGCAGTGCGCCTGCGCTTCTCCCGCATCAAGTCGTCGGTGATATATCCGTCGTTTGTCCGCTACGCCATGTCGCCGCGCCCCTTCGGGTCGAACGAGGGCTGTGTAAGCTGCGGCAAATGCGCCGCGTCATGCCCGATGGATAACATCGCCATGAAGGACGGCCGTCCGGTATGGGGCACACACTGCGCCATGTGTCTGCGCTGCTACCATATCTGCCCGCGCCACGCCGTGACATACGGCAAGGCGACGGATGGCAAAGGCCAATACTTCCTTGAGTAAGGGCGCCGTCAGCGGTTGCGGCGGCGTCCGCGCCCTATGTTTTTCTGTATACCCTTCTTCTTCACATAGGCTTTGAGGTCGGAGTAATTGCCTCTGAAGAGGTCTATGTCGACGGCATGGTCTATGCCCGTGCAGACGCCCTTGTCGGTGAACTGCCATATCTCCCAGTGACGCGCCGAAGGCTCGGCGTTGTATCGCGCTATCCAATAGTCGTAGTCGTCGAGACCGTGCCCTTTGAGATAGTCTTTGTAGTAATTGTTGTATGTGTATATTATCGGCTTGACGCCATAGTGCTTCTCGACAAGCGTGAGCCATTTCCTGGCCATCTTCACCACCTTGTCGTGATGC
>JAICZO010000202.1 GCA_029057255.1 Muribaculaceae bacterium
GTGAGCGGCTCGCGCGTCGTTTTGCCGACGCGGGGGTCGACGTAGAGTTTGTCGAGGAAGTGCCCGCCGACGGCTCGGTGCTCGTGGTCAATACCTGCGGATTCATCGGCGACGCAAAGGAGGAGTCGGTGAACGTGCTCCTCGAGGCCATCCGTGCCAAAGAAGACGGCGATATAGAGGCGGTGTATGCAATGGGCTGTCTGTCGGAGCGCTACCGCGAGGAGCTCACCGCCGAGATGCCCGAGCTTGACGGCCTCTACGGTAAATTCGACTGGGGTGCTGTCGTCGACGTCGTGGCCGGACGCAAGTCGGCTGCAAAGCCGTGGGAGCGCACCCTCTCGACCGAGCCGCACTACACATATCTTAAGATATCGGAGGGCTGCAACCGCTTCTGCGCCTTCTGCGCCATACCTCTCATCACGGGCCGTCATCACTCGCGCCCGGTCGACGAGATTGTCGACGAAGTGAGCGCGCTGGCCGCCGCCGGCACGCGCGAGTTCAATATCATAGCGCAGGACCTTTCGTCGTACGGCCGCGACCTGTCGGCCGACGGCAGCTCGCAGCTGGCTCAGCTGCTTGAGCGTCTTGCCGGGATTGAAGGTGTCGGCATGATACGTCTGCACTATGCCTATCCCTCCGATTTCCCCTACGACATACTGCCCGTGATGGCGCGCTACCCCAATATCTGCCGCTATCTCGACATCGCTCTGCAGCATATCGACGACACCGTGCTGTCGAACATGCGTCGCCATATCGACGCCGCCGGCACGCGCGAGCTCCTTGCCCGTATCCGCCGCGAGGTGCCGGGCATACATATCCGCACGACGATGATGGTCGGTTTCCCCGGCGAGGATGACGCAGCCTTCGACCGTCTGCTCGACTTTGTGGCCGAGCAGCGCTTCGAGCGTCTCGGCGCCTTCGCCTACTGCGAGGAGGAGGGCACGTATGCGGCCCGCAATCTGCCCGACGAGATACCCGACGATGTGAAGCAGTCGCGCCTCGACAGGCTGATGGCTCTGCAGCAGGATATAGCATTCGAGCACGCCGAGAGCAAGGTCGGGGAGACTCTCGATGTCATAATCGACTCGTTCGACGGCGAGCGCTATGTCGGCCGTTCGGAGTTTGACTCGCCCGAAGTGGACTGCAATGTGTTTGTCGACCCTCACCCCGCTATTGAAACAGGCGGTATATATAAGGTGGAAGTATATGCGGCCGAAGGCTTCGACCTGGCTGCCAAATACCTGTCTCTTATACAAATATGACTCTGCCGCCGCCTAGTCC
>JAICZO010000203.1 GCA_029057255.1 Muribaculaceae bacterium
GCTGTGTGCGCGGGCTGCTTCGAGAGATGTTTTGGCGGCCTCCGCAGCTGCTTTCAGACGCTCGTGCTGTATATGCCAGCGCAAGGCGGCGTCATCCGCGGCCTTCGAGGCGGAAGCTTTTTCCGTTTCTTTCACAAGGGCGTCGAGGCCTTGTCGGAGGACTGCTATTTCGTCCTCTCCCGACATGCTGCCGCCCTCTCCCGCCCGACGCATGAGGTCATCGGCCTTGCTCTTCAATGCCGACGTACGGCGGTATATCTCCGCACCTATGGCCTTGAAATGAGAAGTGCCTGTGAGTTTCTCCAGAATCTCCGACTTCTCTTTGTCGTCGGCCTTGAGAAAACGGGTAAACTCGCCCTGCGCCAACAGCGAGGTGCGTACAAACTGACGGTAGTCGACACCGACTGCGACCATTATACGAGCATCTATCTCCTTGACCTTATCCAAGGCCGATTTGGTATCGCCGTCGATGACGAGTGTGCGTTCTATTTTCTGCAACTTACGGTCGGGACGGTTGTAACTCCTGCGCACATACCACGACGCTTCGTAGTCGTGACCGTCATTGCCGGTGAATGTGAGGCGTGCGTATCCCTCGCCAGTGCCGGCCCGCAGCAACTGACGCTGGTCATTGAAACTGACATCGTCAAACTGTTCGCTCCCGCGGCCGGAGCCCATGCGTGGCACCGAACCGTAAAGCGCGAGACAGATACAGTCGAGGATGGTGGATTTTCCCGAGCCGGTGGCTCCGCTTATCAGGAAGACATCGGCAGCGGCGAGCGGCTCCGCTCTGAAATCAATGACGGCGTCGCCTATGGAGGCGATGTTGTGTATCTCGAGTCGGCCTAACTTCATTTCAGTCAATTATACCGTTAAGTCCGTCGCACAGGCGCGCAAGGGCGTCGGCGAGCACAGTCCGCGGACATGCTATATTGATGCGGATGTATCCGTCGGCACCGTACATGACGCCCGAATTCACCCATACGCCTGTCTCGCTGAGAAGACGCTCCTCGAGTTCTTCGGCTCCCATGCCGAGACTCCCCGTATCAAGCCATAACAGATAGGTTGCCTCGAGCCGGGCCATAGAGTAAGCGAAGCGCAGGTGTTCGGCCAGAAAGTCGCGGGCGTATATATAGTTTTCGTAAAGATAGTTCCTTAGTTCTTCGAGCCAGGCGAGACCGTCGGCCGAATAAGCGGCAATCAGCCCCTCTACCCCGAAGGGATTGACGTCGCAGACCTCGTTGATGTTTATCGCCCTGTCGATGGCTGCGCGCCTGCCGGCATCACCGCATATGATATTTGCAATCTGCAGGCCTGCCGTATTGAAGGCCTTGGACGGCGACAGACACACGATAGCCTCGCTGTCAACAGTACCGTAAGGGATATAGCTGTAGCCCGGCATCGTCAGCTCACAGTGAATCTCGTCGCTGACGACGATGACACCGTGACGGTGACATAT
>JAICZO010000204.1 GCA_029057255.1 Muribaculaceae bacterium
GATATGGAACGACATTCACGACAGACGATGCTGCCCGAAATCGGCATCGAAGGACAGCGCAGGCTCAGACAGGCATCAGTGCTTATCGTAGGGCTCGGAGGACTCGGTTGTCCGGCAGCGATGTATCTCGCCGGCGCGGGCACCGGACGCATAGGACTGTGCGACGCCGACACCGTTTCGCTCAGCAACCTGCAGCGGCAGACTCTATACTCTACCGCCGACACAGGCCTTGCCAAGACCGAGGCGGCATACAGGCGGCTGTCGGCTCTCGACCCCGGCATACGCTTCGACCTGCATCCGCAGGGTCTCACGCCGACAAACGCCGAGGCGGTCATACAGGACTACGACATCGTCGTGGACTGCTGCGACAACCACGCCACCCGCTACCTCATCGACGACACATGCAAGCGCCTCGGCAAGCCCTGGGTATACGGCTCGATAGGAGCCTTCGAGGGCATGGTCAGCACTTTCACTCCCGGCGGCGTGAGGTACCGCGACATCTTCCCTGACAGCGACGAACTCGCCGCGCGCCCGCCGTCATCGGGCGGTGTCATCGGCGCTGTGCCCGGCATCATCGGCGCTATCGAAGCGGCCGAGGCCGTCAAACTGATATGCGGATTCGGAGACACGCTCGAGGGCCGACTCCTAACCGCCGACATAAAGACTATGACATTCAACACAATCGACTTATCATGACTGACCGAAAATGGAGCGAGCTTGTCTGGCAGAAAGCAGCTCCGATATACGAGGCGATACTCCGCCTGCCCTTCGTCGCCGAACTCGCCGACGGCACTCTCAGCCGCGAGCGATTCCTGTTCTACATCGGGCAGGACTCTCTATACATCGACAACTACAGCCGCGTGCTCGCCCACATAGCGTCGCGCCTGCCGCTCAAGACGCAGACCGAAGACTTCCTCAGGTTCGCGGCCGACGGCATAGCTGTCGAAAAAGCTCTGCACGAATCATATCTCGGCGGTGCGCCCGACCCCTCGGTCAGGCCGACGCCCACATGTCTGCTCTATATGGCGTACGAGACAGCCAAAGGCCTCGGGCCGGTAGAAGTCGAGGCGGCATCCGTCCTCCCCTGCTTCTGGGTATACAAGCGCGTCGGCGAGGAG
>JAICZO010000205.1 GCA_029057255.1 Muribaculaceae bacterium
TAGCTCACCAGACCGTCGCGTGCGGCCAGTCGCGGCGTCGTCGGGCGGCCGTATCCGTTCAGCGGCCAGTTGTCGGCGCGCGAAGTCTCGCCGATGACGAGGACGTACACTTCCGGCAGTGAGTCGGCGGCGGCTGTGCGTCGCGCCTCGAAGGAGAATGCGGCGGCCGTGCTCTCGTAGGCGTCGGTGAGGCGTGTGCGCTCGATGGCGGCCAGCATGTTGTGCACCGCGTTGACGGGGAAGAGCTTGCGCCCTATGCGGTAGCCCGAGGGCGCAAGCAGGGCGAAGAGAAGGCATATGAGTCCTGCCGCGAGGATGAGGGTGCCGGCGGCGGCGCCTTGGCGGCAGCGTCTCGGGCAGAGCCTCGAGCGGCGGCACACGGCTATTATGCCGAGAGCTACGGGCGGCAGATATAGGAGGCACACGAGCACTATGGCGCCGCCGAGGTTGAGCAGCAGCTCGCTTGCCTCGCCGGTGTTTGTGGTGGCGACGTTGAGGAACATGTCGATGGCTATCACCGACTCGCCGTAGAGCCACAGCAGCACTATCTGGAAGGCGCAAAGGAACATGAAAGGGAAGAGACACAGCGCCATGATGCCCGGCCGTCGCCACAGCGACATCAGCAGCAGATAGGCTCCGGCCGGCACAAGTATGTTGACCGCCCGCTCCAGCGCGGTGTATTGCTCGGTGATGTCAAGTGCGACGTTAGGCACAATCAGCAGCAGGGGCACGAGCCACTGAAGAACGGAGGCTGCCCTTCCCGAGAAACAGTCGTGGATGCCATATGTGTCAGAAAGCTTCATTGATGCTGAATATGAATCCTGTCTGACCGCGGCCGAAGCCGAGGTCGAGGCGTACGTTTACTTTTTTTTTGAATTCCCAGCGGTATCCGATGCCGTAGTTGGGCAGAACCTTGTTCCACCGCAGGGCGGAGAACTTCGGGAAGACGGTGCCGGCACCGACCCACAGAGCGATGCCGTTGCGGCGCCATACGTGCTGGCGCAGCTCGAGGCAGACGTCGATTTCGGACTTGTCGCGGTAGCGCCCTTCGAAGTATCCGCGCATGTTGTCGCTGCCGCCGAGGGTCGAGAGCAGACCCCACGGGGTGTTGCCGTATGTGAGGCGCGAGTGGAGCCTGAACGCCACAGTGGCACTCCGCCATGCGTGATGATAGAAGGCGAATGTGAGTTCGGTCAGCGAGAAGGCGTAGCGGTTGAGGAGGAAGCGCGGGTTGAAGCGCTGGTCGAGACGTGCGAAGATGCCTCTGGACGCGTTGGTGAGGAAGTCGCGGTTGTCGAACTGCACCGTGAAGCCCAGCCCGACGTTGAACGTGCGGTCGTCCTCGCCCTGCCACAGCTCCGGTTTCTGGAACTTGCGCCCGTTGATGTAGTCGAAGGTGGCTATCGGGCCGAGGAAGAAAGAGTCGGCCAGGCGCCACACGTAGCTTACTTCGGCCTGCGAGTTGAGGTACTTGTATGTCGACTCGTTGTCGTTGTTGACGTTGTTGTCGAAGCCTATGCCCCAGAATTTTGTGGCGACCGACGAGAAGTTGACGTCGTACTGTATGCGTGCTTTGTCGGCGGGCATGATGTGCGTGCCCCTGACGCCGAGCTTGAAGAACATGCTTGTCGTGGCGTCGAGATAGACGGCCACGTCCGACGGCGGCGTCACCGTGTCGCGCATGTTGGTGCGGTAGAGACCGGCTGCCACGAGTCCGATGCCGAACTTGGTGTCGGTCGAGTAGTGCGGTCCGCCGATGACGCTGAAGTCGAAGGGTTTGCTTTTCTTCGGCTTGTTGGAGTCGTCGAAATAGTCTATGATTTTCTCGATGATGTTTTTTTTGTGCGGAGCGGATGCGGGGATGAGAGTGATGTCGGCCGTGTCGGGCAACGCGCGGGCGGCGCTTACGGGGGCGGGAGCGCATCCGGCGGGTGCGATATGTAGCTCACGGACTGATGCGGCACTGTCCTGCCGGGACTGTGCTCCGGCTGCGGCTGTCTCCAAGAGAAGTGCTGTGATGAGTAATAAAATGTGTCGCATAATCTGATGTCTTTGTATTATTAACAAAAAAGCAGTAATTTTGTTAACGCAATTCTCCAAATCGGAGTTTATTGCCAAATCTATGGATAGTATAGACAAACCTACTGCCGTGATGCTCGCCGAGCTGCTTCATGCCTATGGCGTGAGGGATGCCGTGGTGTCGCCGGGGTCGCGTTGCGCGCCTCTGACGGCCGTGCTGTCGCGCTCGGGCAGCTTCAGTCTGAGGACTGTCATCGACGAGCGTTCGGCAGCCTTCGTTGCTCTCGGCATCGCTCTTGCCGCCGACCGCCCTGTGGCGCTTGTGTGCACGTCAGGCTCCGCTCTGATGAATTACGGCCCCGCTCTTGCCGAGGCCTACTACCGCCATGTGCCTCTTGTGGTTGTGTCGGCCGACCGCCCGTACGATATGATCGACGCCGGTCTGTGCCAGACGATGCGCCAGCCCGATGCGCTTGCGGCCGTCACCCGTGCCCGTGTCGATGTGCCCGACGACAGCTCCGTGCGCGCTATGGCCTATGCCAACCGTCGCCTCAACGAAGTGCTGACGGCGGCCACATGGCCCGTGGCAGGCCCGGTGCATGTCAATATGCAGTTCGACGTGCCGCTGACTCCGATCTGTGCCGATGCGCGCGCAGGCTACGGACGCCGCATCACAGTGCTGCGCGGAGTGCCGTCAGCGCCGTCGGCCGAAGCTATGGCCGCCCTTTTCCCCGCCGGGACACGCGTGCTTGTCGTGGCCGGCGGCATGCGTCCGTCGCCCGGCTTGCTTGACCTGTTGTCGCAGCGTCGCGGCTATGTCGTCGCCGCCGAGGCGCAGGCCAATCTCGCGTCGGTGCGCGACTGTACTCCCGACTGCTTTGTGGCGTCGTCGGCAGCCCCGGCGCCCGATGTCGTCGTCACCGTCGGCGGAAGTCTTGTCACGGCGGCGGTAGGCCGCTGGATGGCGGCGCACCCCGGCGTGCGGCATGTGGCCGTAGGCACCGACAGCCCCATGCCCGATGCCTTCGGGCGCATCGACGCCTATGTGTCATGCGGCGACGAGGAATTCTTCCGTGCCCTCGTGGCGTGCCTCGAGGGGTCGACGTACCGCGACGATGTCGTCGGCAGCCTCGGTCCCGAGCCTGTACTGATGCCGCGCGGCAACGCTCTCGAGCAGCTCGTGTCGCTGCTGCCCGACGCCGACTATCATTTCGGCAACGGCATGTCGGTGCGGTACGGCCAGCGCCTTGCCGTGCGAGGCCGCGTGGAGGCCAACCGCGGTGTGAGCGGCATCGACGGCTGCACGTCGACCGCAATAGGCGCCGCTATGGCATCGGGGCGTATGACGGTGCTGGTGTCGGGCGACATGGGCGCGGCATACGACATGGGTGCCTTTGCCCTCGACGATATTCCGCGAGGCTTCCGCATGGTTGTGATCGACAACGGCGGCGGCGATATTTTCCGCGCCGTGGCCACGACGCGCACGCTGCCCGAGTGCGAGCGCTTTTTTGCCGTGTGCCCGCGTCTGCCGCTTGAGGCTCTCGCCGGCGCATACGGGCTTGCATACTATGAGACGTCGTTCGACAGCCCCGACGCCGACGTGTTGCGGGCCTTCGCCTCGGAGGGCGATGCTCCGGCGGTCATGCGCCTGCCCGTGCCCCGCGGCCGGTCACTTGAATTTTTTAATGTTGAAAACTGATATATAATAGCTTATGGAAAGAGTGTGGACTCGCATCAAGGAGTATGCCGATATTCTTTTTGACTTCTATGAGGGCATCGCCCGCATCACTATCAACCGCCCGGAAGTATATAATGCTTTCCGCCCGCAGACCAATGCCGAGATTCTCGACGCGCTGGCCTACTGCCGCGACCGTTCCGAAGTGCGCGTCGTCGTACTCACCGGCGCCGGCGACAAGGCCTTCTGCTCCGGCGGCGACCAGCACTACAAGACTCACGGCGGCTACCGCGACAGCGACGGCACACCCCGCCTGAATGTGCTTGACATCCACAAGGCCATCCGCTCGCTTGTCAAGCCTGTCATCGCCATGGTCAACGGTTATGCCGTCGGCGGCGGCAATGTGCTGCAGGTCATCTGCGACCTTACGATAGCGTCGTCCAACGCCAAGTTCGGGCAGACCGGCCCCAAGGTCGGCAGCTTCGACGCCGGTTTCGGCTCATCGTACCTGGCACGCTGCGTCGGTCAGAAGAAGGCGCGCGAGATATGGTATCTGTGCCGCCTCTATACAGCGCAGGAGGCCCTTGAGATGGGTATGGTGAACAAGGTCGTCGAGCCTGAGTGCCTCGAGGACGAAGTGGTGGACTGGTGCCGCACCATCATGAGCCGCAGCCCCTTTGCTATCCGCATGATCAAGCGTGCGCTCAATGCCGAGCTCGACGGACAGCACGGACTGATGGAGTTTGCCGGCGACGCCACACTGATGTACTATCTCATGGACGAGGCGCAGGAAGGCGCACAGGCATTCCTCGAGAAGCGCGACCCCGACTTCGACAAATATCCCCAGTTCCCCGGCTGACCCGACACGGTAAAAAACGGGTCAAAAACGCCAAACTGGCGGCATATTAAAAAAAAGTGTGTAAATTTGCAGCTTGGCAGTCGCCGGCGTCTGCCGTTTAAAAGACAGGAACATGATACTTACCAATTCACTGGCTCAGTTCGGGCGCTACTGCATGTTTGTGGCCCGTACGTTCAGCCTTCCCGACAGGTTTGGTGTCTCGGCCCGCCGCACCATACAGGAGGTGCAGAAGCTTGGCATCGACTCGATACCGCTTGTAATCATCATCTCGCTTTTTATAGGAGCTGTCTGTACGATTCAGATGCAGCTCAATGTGACGTCACCGCTCATGCCCGCCTACTCGGTGGGTCTTGCCACGCGCGACATCGTGCTGCTCGAGTTCAGCAACTCGATTCTGTGTCTGATTCTCGCCGGCAAGGTGGGGTCGAACATAGCCTCCGAGATAGGCACCATGCGAGTGACCGAGCAGATTGACGCCCTCGAGATTATGGGTGTCAACTCGGCCAATTACCTTGTGCTGCCCAAGATTGTTGCCTTCGTGCTTTTCATGCCGGTGCTTGTGGTGCTGTGTATGTGCATGGCCTTCGTGGTTGATATATAACCCAGAACCGGCCCAACGGGAGTAGGGGGATGGG
>JAICZO010000206.1 GCA_029057255.1 Muribaculaceae bacterium
TGCAATGAGAGTCCAGCTATTGGCGTTCGCCCTGTCGGGGCCGAGGAAGCGCTGCTTGGCGTCGAACATCACACGATATGGTTTCTTAGCCAGCCCCCATGTCGAGTTTCCGCGACCGCGTATTCCGAGAGCGTCGTACGATGTCACGCCTTCGGCTGTCACATAGTGCAGATTAGCCCTTACATATTCTTCTTTGCTGTTTACAGGAGCGCCGTTCTCAGTCTCGACATAAATCGTCGGGATGTTTGTGCGCTGTGTATAATCTGCCGCAAATGCCGCTGTGGTTGCGATAGCTGCCGCAACAGCAAGGCAGGTTCGGTGTTTTTTCATGATGTTAGTTTTAGATTTCCGGACACAAAGTTAGTCAAAATATAGCGAAATAGCAAAAGGCCTGCACAATACTATGCTGCGCAGGCCTTTGTGGTCAAGCTTGGGCGGAGAGTCACAGCTCGCACTCGAAGCCGGCGAGCCTGATGGCCTCGGCTACTTTGGCGGGGTCGGCCTCGCCTGTCACGACAGCCTTGCCGTCGGCGAGACTCACCTCGACGCTCTCGACGCCTTCAAGCGAGTTGAGAGCCTTCTCGACTGTTGCCTTGCAGTGAGGGCATGCCATGCCTTCGATTTTGTATTCGCGTGTCATATCGGTAGTGTTATGTTGGTGATTGTGTGAGATTTTACCTTTGATGCCTGCGTAGACGAGGAGCGCCACAAGCAGCACCGAGCAGAGGGTGTCGAAGAGCCCGAAAGTCACATGGCAGGCTGCCTCGGGCGAGTACTGCCCTACCGCAAACCAGCTCCGGGGCAGCAGCAGGTCGATGAGCAGCCCGAAGACGATGGCAGTAGCCACCACGGAGCCGACATAGATGGCCGTGGCGCGGCGCCCCTGGGTGCGGCTCAGAATCATGATTGAAGCGAAGTTGGCAGCGGGTCCGGCCATGAGCATGACAAAGGCTATGCCGGGCGAGAGACCCTTCATCATCAGCGAAAGCGCTACGGGGATGGAGCCGGTGGCACATATATACATAGGCACGGCCACAAGTACTACCGCAAGCATAGCAAGCAAAGGATAGCGGCTCAGTCCTGTGAAGAGGCTGTCGGGGACAAAGACGGTGATGAGCGCCGCCACCACAAGGCCGATGACAAGCCACTTCCCTACCGACGCCACCATGTCGACAAGGCCGTACTTCACCGAGGCGAGCACCTTGGCGGCGAAGCCTGACGGTCGCTCGTCGGCGGCGACGCTGCCCGAGGATACCTCGCCGTCGCCGTCAGGCGCGAAACGGCCTACCGCCATGCCTCCGGCAAAGGCTCCGGCGAGCGCTGCCACGGGGCGGATGATGGCAAAGGGCAGTCCGAGGAGCGAGTATGTCGCGGCTATGGAGTCGACTCCCGTCTGCGGCGTGGCGATAAGGAATGATGTCGAAGCGGCCTTCGACGCGCCCTGGCGCCGGAGCGACACTGCCGTAGGGAGCACTCCGCAAGAACACAGCGGCAGCGGTATGCCGAAGAGGGCGGCCTTGACGACCGGCCTCCAGCCATTGCCCGACAGGTGACGTGTCATGGTCGACGGATCGACAAAGACATGCAGCACGCCCGCTATGATGAATCCCAGCAGGATGTACGGCGACATCTGGTTGAGGATGTTTATAAACGAGTAGAATAGGTGTGTAAGTTCCATCGTGAGGTGTGATTACAGTTTTTACGATGCAAAGTTACACACATATGACAATGCAAGCCTTACACGATTCCGCGCAAGGCTTGCATTATTCGGTTGTATCAGGCTTCAGGACTTATGCGAAAGCCTTCAGAGCCAGGTCGGTGATGTATATCCACAGAGGACATGCCCCCATGAAGAGCAAGGTACTGACAGTAAGCGACGACGTACCCGTGGCGACGTAGGTGTTGTAGCGGCTCGCGATGATGATGCCCGAGAAGGCAGGAGGAAGGGCGGCGCAGACAACGAGCATCTTCAGGTTGGTCGGGTCCATATGTACAAGGAGTCCGGTGGCAAGTATGGCCAGAGGCATGACGACGAGCTTGAGGAAGGAGCCCATGAAGACCTGACCGTTGAAGACCACCTTGACCGACGACAGTGTTATGCCGGCGGCAAAACATGCTATCGAGGCGTTGGCTCCGGATATAAGTGTGAACGAAGGGTCAAGATACGACGGCCACTTCACACCGAAGAGCACGAGGATGACGGCGAGGATAGGTGCCCATGCCACAGGCTGCTTGAGGGCGTTGATGACAGGCACCCACGGGTTTGGTTTCTTGCCGCCGTTCTGCGCGGCTGCCGCTGCGGCGTCGCCGGCGTTGAGCAGGCTCAGGCCGATAGGTATGCCCAGGGCGTTGACTTCGATGGCGACAATGGCGATGACCAGGCCGACCGCGGCCGATGTG
>JAICZO010000207.1 GCA_029057255.1 Muribaculaceae bacterium
AGCACGACGCCGTTTGCACCGCGGGCACCGTAGATAGCGGTAGCCGAAGCGTCCTTGAGCACGTCGATGCTCTCGATGTCATTGGGGTTGATGTTGCTCATGCCGTCCTCGTTGGGCACACCGTCGATGATGTAGAGGGGCGAGTTGTCCTGGGTGATGGAGATACCGCCGCGCACACGCACCGAGGGTGTGGCTCCGGGCTGGCCGTCGGTCTGCACGATCTGCACGCCCGACATACGTCCGGCCAGCGACTGTGTGGCGTCGCCGCCGGGAGTCTTCATCATGTCGGCGCCCTTCACCGACGATACCGAGCCGGTGAGTTCCTTACGCTTGACGGCGGCATAACCGATGATGACCACCTCGTCGAGCGCCTGTACGTTAGGCTTGAGGATAACGTCGATTTTGGTACGGCCGTTGACAGGCTCTTCCTTGGGCTCGCAGCCGAGATAGGAGAAGACAAGCACAGCCTTGCGGGGGTTGGCGACCTCGATAGTATAAACGCCGTTTATGTCGGTGACGACCTTGGTCTTGGTGCCTTTTACTTCGACCAGACCGCCGATCACTTCGAGACCGTCGCCGTCGAGGACAGTACCGGTAACGGTCGCCGGTGCCGCCCATGCGGGGGTGGCGCACATCACCAGGGCCACAACCGCCATAAAGGCGGCCAGAGCCTTGCGCGATGCTGCTGTTATGATATTTTTCATGATTGGTCTTTTGCTGTTGATCAATTACTGATATTATCGTGCCGCACGTGAACCCATCTGGGCTTCGTCGACCAGCTCGATAGTCTTGCCGTCGACAATCAGTGTCGAGCTTGTGTATCCGCGGCGGTGCACTGTACCGTCGGCGGCTGTCACCGTGGCGTCGGTGCCTACATCGAGGAGGGCGCCGGTGCGCTTGTTGGTGATGTTGAGCGAGGGTGCCGAAGCAGGGTCGAGCGCGGCAGTGATGCACCAGTTGTCGATGACATAGCTGTCGCCGTCACGCACTACTTCCGAGAACTCGTCGGAGATGTTGCTCGGCTGTATTATGGCGAGGACACGCACCTTCTGCTGGCCGGCGATGCTTGCCGTGAAGTGCCACTGGTCGGGGTATGCGTCGCCCTGCTTGGCCGGGGGCACGAGGAACTTCGATGTCTGCGACAGGTCGGCCTTGCCGGAAGTCATCAGCGTCACGCGGCAGTGGCGGCGGTCGGCTTCGTTGACTGTTGTGAGCACGCCGCTGGCGGCATCGATGTCGAACTCGACGGGGCTGTGCAGCAGCCACTCCCAGAGGGCGGGCTCTGTAGCCTCAAGCTCGTCATAGATGACGGCTATGCCGGGCTGAAGCATGACAAGGTGGCGGTAGTAGTGCGAGAGGGGTGTCGGGCCGAAGCCGTTCTCAACCGACTGCTCTACCCCGGCCTTCTTGAAGTTCTCGATCCACATGGGGTCGTCGGAGAATCCGCAGTAGGCGTTCGAGGCGTCGCCGAGAGCATAGGCTATCGAGCTGCCTGAGCCGGCGCGGAGGATACGGCCGTAGGCCTTGGTGGTGTAAGGCTGTCCGATGCCGTTGACAAGGATGGTGTTGTGGCCGCGGCTGTGGCGGTACCACATCAGGTTGTGGGCGTCGCTGAAGCTCTGATAGTAGCCCGACGAGCAGAATATGGTCTTGCCGCCGAACACCATGTTGAAGGCGTTCTGACTCGACGTCGTGTGCGAGCCTGAGCCGTACTGGCTCGAGCGGAAGCCGAGGGCGAGGTCGTCGGCGGCTTCGGTCAGCGACGAGTGTATCGACACTTCGCCGGCATCCTTATACCATGTCAGCAGAGGGATATCCTCGGGCACCGAGCCTGTGTATGTGTCGTCGTTGCACATGCGGTAGATACGCATCTCCCAGTCGTCGCGCACGAGGTCGGGGCGGCTTGTGGCATACCATATCGCATATCCGTCACCCACTTCGCGGGCGAGGAAGTCGGCGAAAGCCGCCATCTGACGGTTAGGCTCGGGATTCTTCTCGTGGCCGTCGCCGAAGCCGGTGTTGGCACCCGACGGGGGCATGTTGAAGGCGAGAGCCTGGCCTGCGTTCTGATACCAGGGATGGCGGGTGAAGTCGGTACGGGTGATGTAGCTGAGCATCATCGCCATATATGCCAAAGTCTTGGAGTTGGTGGTGAAGTATCCGGTGCCGTTGTGCCACAGGCCGTCGCGGTTGAAGCCCGAGGCGGGAGCGCGGGCGGTCCACAGCTCGTAGAGATACTCCAGGAGTGTGAGCGCGTCGGGGTACTCGCTGCGGTCATAGAGCGTAAGAGCCGAGAAGAACATCAGGCGGTAGTTGATCTGCCAGAAGTGGTTGTCGAAGATGTGGTTCTCCTCGTAGCCGCGGCTGCTGCGGTAGAAGCGGCGGCACTGGTCGGCGACAAAATTCTCGGCACTCTGACGGAGCGATGCCGGGAGGCGCTCGCCGAGCAGGTCATAGACGCAGGCGTGGGCGTAGGTCACAGTCGACGTGATGAAGTTGTCGCTGTAGAGCACCGACGAGGGGCACGGACTGGCTATCATGGCCTCGAGCAGGCTGACAAGCTTCTGCGCGTACTGGTCGTCGCGGGTGAGCAGGTATGCCTGATAGAGATACTCGACATTCTGATAGAGCTTGTCGTGGCCGGCGTAGAGGCCGCTCAGCTCCTTGCCGTAGTCCACGGCCAGGGCAGTGCCTGCGCGCTGGATGAGCGACTTGTACTCCGGGTGAGTGGGAGCCTTCTCGCGTGCCGCGCCGAGCTTGGCGTCGAGGAAGCAGTAGAGGCGTGGCGAGAACTGGGGCGCCATCGACAGGAATGTCTCCCATGTGGGGGTGACGAACTCAGGCTCGGTGCCCTTTATCTCGAACGAATATGTGTCGCTCCACTCCTTTACTTCGCCCGACGAGCTGATGTTGCGGAAGCGCCAGTACCATGTGCCGGGAGCGAGGACACGGTGAGGGTT
>JAICZO010000208.1 GCA_029057255.1 Muribaculaceae bacterium
ATATTATGTGATGTTTTTATTCGTAATACGGTATTTTTCGAGGCAAATTTACGCATTTATCGCGAGATTAATGCAATCACTTATGAAAAAGCGGCCGGACGGCGGCAAAATTAACTTTCATTAAAGTGACGATATATGACCCTCGGGCATAAATCACTACCTTTGCAGAACCGATAAACCGGATTAAATGCAAATCATATCCAAAGGCATACAATATCTACGCACTCTGTCGTTCAGAACCGGCGTCATCATAGCGGCGCTGTGCGCTCTGTGCTATGGTCTGTCGTTCGCGCAGATGCTTCTGCCGCTGCCGGCCGTGACCAAAGGCGTGCTGTGGTTTGTTTTCTTCGGGCTTGCCAAGACTTGCCAGTACACTGCCATCCTCATCCTCGGCAAGGCAGGAGTGGAGCGCCTGAGGAAGTTCTTCAAATCGTCAAAATCATCCTGATTCACTTTGCCAGCGACTGCATCTCGACAAGACGGCGGTAGTAGCCTGCTGCCGACGGGTCGAGGAGCTGCTCGTGCGTCCCGGCCTCCACTATGCGGCCTTCGTGCAGCACGCATATAAGGTCGGCACGGCGTATCGTGCTGAGGCGGTGGGCGATGACGAGCGTGGTGCGATCCTCCATCAGTCGGTCGACGGCCTGCTGGACGAGGGTCTCGCTCTCACTGTCGAGAGCCGATGTGGCCTCGTCAAGAATAAGTATGGCGGGATTCTTGAGCACGGCGCGCGCTATCGAGATGCGCTGGCGCTGTCCGCCCGACAGACGGCATCCGCGGTCGCCGACCTGTGTATGATAGCCGTCCTCGGTAGCCATGATGAAGTCGTCGGCGTTGGCGATGCGAGCAGCCTGACGCACCTGCTCGAGGGTGGCGTTCTCGACGCCGAAAGCTATGTTGTTGAATATCGTGTCGTTGAAGAGTATTGCTTCCTGATTCACATTGCCCATCACCGAGCGCAGGCTGTGCACGTCGAGCTGACGCACGTCGATGCCACCGACCTTGACGCAGCCCGATGTCGGGTCGTAGAAGCGCGGGATAAGGTCGGCCATCGTCGATTTTCCCGAGCCTGACTGACCGACAAGAGCCACTGTCGAGCCGGGGCGTATGTCGAGGTTTATATCGGAGAGCACTTCGGAGCTGCCGTCGTAGCTGAAGCATACATTCTCGAAGCGGACGCCGAGCGCTCCGCCGTTGGCATCAAGCACGCGCGGGTCGGCGGGGCTCTTTATGGGGTTGACGGCGTTGAGAATCTTGTCGACACGGTCCATCGAGGCAAGGCCCTTCTGTATTGCATACCCGGCCTTCGACAGGTCCTTGGCGGGGTTGATGATATTGTAGAATATCACCATATAGTATATGAAGTCGGCCGCCTTGAGGTCGGATGTACCCGCAAGTATAAGGCTGCCGCCGAACCACAGTATTATCGCTATTGCCGCAGTGCCGAGGAACTCGCTCATGGGGTGCGCGAGAGCCTGACGCCTGGCCACACGGTTCGACAGGCGGTAGAATACATTGTTCTCCTCCTCGAAGCGGGAGTTCATCTTCTGCTCGGCATTGAAGGCCTTGATGATGCGCAGGCCGCCGAGAGTCTCCTCGATGGTCGACATCAGCACGCCCCACTGGGTCTGGCCCTCGAATGATGTGCGTTTCAGCCGTTTGCCGACGCGACCCATCACAAGTCCGGCCAAAGGCAGGAGAATGAAGACAAAGACCGTAAGCTGCCACGATATCACAATCATCATCGACAGACACACGATAATCATGACCGGGTTCTTGAACATCATGTCGAGCGACGCCATGATAGAATTCTCAATCTCGGCGACGTCGCCGCTCATGCGTGCCATCACGTCGCCCTTGCGCTCGGCCGTGAAGAAGCCTATCGGCAGCTGCGTAATCTTGAGATAGACGTAGTTGCGGATATCGCGCACGATACCCGAGCGCATCGGGATGATAAAGAACGAGCTGAGATATGCCGCGCCGGTCTTGAGGGCTGTCATGACCACGAGCGCCGCAGCGAGCATGGCGAGTGTCGTCACCGAACCGTAGTCGGCAATCATCTCCTGCGTATAGAAGTAGAAATTATTGAATATCACATCCTTGACCGAAGCTCCGTCGCCGAAGTGCATGAGGCTGTAGTGCTCCTGCCGTATCTCGAAGAGCATCTCGAGGATAGGTATGATGATGGCGAAAGAGAAGAGCGTCAGAAAAGCCGCAAGGATATTGAAGATGATGTTCAGCACAAGATACTTCTTGTACGGAGGCACGAAGCGGCGAAGAATGTCGATGAAATCTTTCATTTGGCTTGCGTAAGCGGATTAGGGGGTGTCGCGGGCAGATTACGCGGGTCGAGGCGCAGCCGCATGGCATCGGGGTAGAGGTTATTTGCGCGGCGGCCTATGTTCTTGGCAAAGCCGAGCGGCTTGCCGCCGTAGCACAGCAGGACGAAGCCTTTGGGCGTACCCTCGGGCAGCTCCTGGAGGCTCTCACCGCGGAGATATGTCATCGCGGTCTGATAGTCGGCCTCGACGCAGGCAAACGACGATATGTCAAGAGCCGCCGAGAGTGCAAGCTCCTGTGTGGGGACGAGGTCGCGGCCTTTCTCGGCGGCGACGGCCACTCCGGGGCGCATCACATCGGTCGCCTTGCCTACCGACGCTATGAAGGCGGCATGCGCTGCCGGCTGCGCGTAGACAGTCCCCGCGATACGTGTCTCGACAAAGCCGGAGGCATCGAGGAGATGACGCGAGATAAAATCGCCGGACTTCTGACATGGCGCCTGACAACGCTGCGACTGCACGCTGCCCGTCGGCTCGCCCGGCTTGCGCAAGGCGGCGACAAACAGCCCCTCGCCGTCGACATGACCGGGAGCGAAACGGTAGCAGTGGCTGTCGGTGCCGAAGCCGCGGAAAACACCGCCGAAGCTGTCGAGGCCGAGGTCGATGCTCTCGGCGCCGTACTCTCCGACCAGGAAGTCGACCTGCTCCTCGTTCTCGAGGCGGTTGAAAGTGCAGGTGCTGTATATCAGCACTCCGCCGGGGCGCAGAGCCTCCCACAGCGACTCGAGCAGACGGCGCTGCGTGGCGGCGCAGTCGGCCACAAGAGCTTCCGACCACTGCCTCACGGCCTCCGGCTCCTTGCGCATCATGCCTTCGCCCGAGCAGGGGGCGTCGACGGCGACGATGTCGAAAGCATCGCGCATGCGGCCGAAGCGGGCGGCGTCACCGCGGGTGACGACAGCATTGGGCGCACCTGACTTGGCGATGTTCTCGGCAAGAATGTTTGCACGGTGCCGGTCATACTCGTTCGCCACCACAAGGGCGTCGGCGGGGAGTACTTCGAGCGCGGCTGTGCTCTTGCCGCCGGGAGCGGCACAGGCGTCGAGATAGCGGAGACCGTGCCCTGCCTGAGGCTCGAGCATACGGCTTATCATGGCCACGACATGGCTGTACACCATCGAAGAGGCATCCTGCACATAGTAAAGCCCCTGATGCCACGCGGGGTCGGCGGCAAACAGGGGTCGCGACGGCAGATAGAAGCCGTTGTCGCACCAGGGGACAAGCGCGGCGCCGTCAGGCACCGTTCTGTCCTTGAGAGTATTGGCGCGTATACTGACCGACGGCGGCGTAGCCAGCGCTTCGATAAGCGGCATGGCATAGCCGTCGCCGAGAGACCGCAGCATGGCGGTAAATGCATCGGGCAATAGGTTTTCCACGATGCAAAAGTAGCTAAAAAATCGCAGACTGCCTCACTTCTTGCGTCTGTCGTTGTGCACCTTTATGAAAAATACTATCAAAGAGCACACTGTGGTGATGACGTTGGTGATGACAAGAGGCCAGTTGCTGAGAGCGAAGCCCTGCACGACAAAGAAAATCGAGCCGAGGCCGAGCATGCAGAAGGTAGGCATGGCGATGCCGTCGGTGTCGCGGGTGCGGATAGTCACGATAGCCTGAGGCAGATAGCCCAGTATCATGCAGATACTGGCGGTGTAACCGATGATGTTGATCCAAAGTTCGTTCATGATGAATTGTGTGTAATTGTGTGAGTTGTTTTTTGACGCGTAAAGCCCGGCCTTTTCCGTCGGCCGGGCATTATGCAGGTTTATATGTGTATTATCTTACTTGTTTGATTCGAGAGTACAGATGCTTACGCGGTTCCAGCTTTCTTCCTCAAACATCTCGCCGATACCTTCACCTTCAGCGGTGATGCGGCTTGCGGCAATTTTATACTTGGATACAAGAGCGTTCTTGACAGCTTCCGCACGGTTCTTTGCGAGCTTCACGTTGAAGTCGTAGTTACCGTCCTTGGAGGCATAACCCTTGACGACGACAGTCGATTTGGGATGATTCTTCATGTAGTCGGCAATCATCTCCAGGTTAGGCATCTGGTCGGCAGTAATCTTGTAGCTGCCGATGCGGAAGAATACGAAGCGTACTGAGCTGAGGTTGTTGGTCACTTCCTTGACAACCTTGGGCTTCTGGTTCTGGCATGCAGCGAGGTCGGCAGCGAGGGTTGCGGACTGAGCCATCAGGGCGTCGTTGGCAGCCACTGAAGCGTCGAGTGCGCCGCGGAGCTCGTTGATCTGACCGTTGAGGGCATCGACTTCAGCCTGGTCGTAGGGACGGACGCAGGGGAAGTAGTCGCCGAAGCGGTATTTCACACCGGCCATGAGGTTGAAGGTGGCGTGATTGATGTTGTAGGCGACGTTTCCGTTGTTGTAGTTGCCGCCCATGTTCCATGCCACATAAGGCTTGATGGCGATGGTGAAGTTGTCGTTGACATTGAAGTTGAAGTTAAGACCTGCCTTTGTCACGAAGTAATTGAAGTCTTCGACGCCGTCGATGTTGTCATGGAAGTAGTCATGTCCCCAACCGGCACCGAGAACGGCTTCGATATTGAAGGGACGCACCTTACACTGGTATCCGCCAAAAAGGTTGAAGAGGTCGGCGGTTCCGTAGAGACCTACGTAGGAGTTGTCGAATGCAGTAGTGCTGTGCACACGGCCTTTCCATGAAGATGTGTTGACTGCCGCAAGGCCTTCAACTCCGAGGCCGAACACAGGGGTAAGCTGCTTACCGAAGTGTACGCCAACCTGACCGCGCATCGACCCGAAGAAGGGGTTCTGCTTCATGGGCGTGGTTACACCACCGTCGATGCCGATCGACCAATTGTCCGAGAATTTGGGTTGCTCAACTACCTGAGCCGTGGCCGACATTGCGCCTAACGCTGCTATTGCTGCGGCCGCGATGATTGTCTTCTTCATAAAAAAACGGTTGATTCACTTGCAATCCGGTCTCGTGGGGGAGAGCCGCCGGGCCGGCAATGCAAATAGTTTAACAAAATATCTTTAAATAAACTCTTGAAACGTGTCCGCTCTCAGCGGGGCTTCATACGACGCTCCTCGGAGCGGCTTGCATAGATAAAACATACTGCCGGGGCGGAATGTTCAGTTTTGTCTTCAAGGGTTTGACATCAGGAATGAAAGACCGGCATAGCTCACGCTATATCAAGTCGTTGCATCACAATTAGGGAATTGTTAAAACTGAAACAATCGCCTATAGACAAAAAAATTATCCGTCATCACGACGAATAATCTTCTTACCTTAAATCTAATACCATGAAAAACTGATGCAAAGGTAGACATTTTATGTTATATAGCATCATTTTTAAACATAAAATTTGTTAATTTATCCTCAATAACCCAAAATGTGGCAGAAAATACCACATTTCAGGGCTTGAGAATGGCTTCATAGCCGGATTTGTCGAGAAGAATGTCAGATGCTCTGAGGAGCACGCTGTCGTTGCGGATGACACGACGCACACGCTCGGCATCGGAGTAGTAGCGCGACGAAATCTCCGAGTCGAGAATCTCAAGTATGGCATCCTTGTTGATGTCGAGGTCGTGGTTGAGATCGTGGCGGAGCATTGAGCCGAGGATATCAAACTGTGCGGCGACAGAGTCGGTCATGTAGCCCTCGGCCTTGGCGGCGTCTCGCAGATACTGCAGGCCGGTCTCGCACTGCTTGTCATACTTGAAGCGCTCGGGGTCGATCGACGCCTTGAACGAAGCGAAAATTGAGTCGGTGACCACAAACGAATCGGCAGGCACAGGCTCGGGATGCTCGGCCGCATAGCGGTTGGCGAAGTCGAAGGCCCACAGGTCGGCGACGATATTGTACAGCAGGCGGTTGCCTTCCGGCTCCTCGACAGCGACGTCGGGCGTGATGCCTCCGCCGTCGCGCACGATGCGTCCGGCACGGGTCTTGAACTCGTTGGTGAGGCTGTCGGGAGTGCGCGCGGGACTGCCGTCAGGGTTGCGGTGCGAGTAGTCGAGCGCCTGTATAAGACGGCCCGAGGGGATATAGTAGCGTCCGGTCGTAATCTTGAGCAGGGCGTCGTCGGGGAGCGGACGCGTCGTCTGCACAAGCCCCTTGCCGTAGGAGCGCTCACCGATGACGACGGCGCGGTCGAGGTCCTGCAGACTTCCGGCGAGAATCTCCGAGGCCGAAGCGGTGCTGCCGTCGATAAGCATCGCCAGAGGGATGCGGGTGTCGAGGGGCTGGCCTACTGTCTTATAGACACGCTCTTCGCGCGAATTGCGGCCACGGGTGCGCACAATCTCCGTACCCTTGGGCACGAAGTTCGACGCAATCTGCACGGCGCTCTCGAGCAGACCGCCGCCATTGCCGCGCAGGTCGATGACGACAGCCTTGAGCGACGGGTTGGACATCATGTCGAGCAGAGCCTCGCGCACCTTGCGCGCACTGCTCTCGTTGAAGGTGGTGAGGCGGATGTAGCCGATGCCGCGGGCGTCGACGCCATAGTAAGGCACCGGATTGACCTTTATGTCGGCACGGGTAATCTCGAACGTCAGCATCGAGTCGGCCACATAGGGGCGACGCACGTCGACGCGCACCTTGGTACCGGCCTGGCCGCGGAGCTTCTTACTCACGTCGCCGACATCGGTCGTTGATTTCACGGTGTCGCCGTCAACAGCCAGGATAACGTCGCCGGGGCGCAGACCCGAGAGGCGGGCGGGCGACTCCCACTGAGGCTCGCTTATGAGCACCTTGCCGTCACGCTTGAGGATAAACGAACCGATACCGGCATATTTGCCCTGCGATATCGACAGTATCTCGTCCTGATTGTCGGCAGGATAGAACTCCGTGTACGGGTCGATCTGATAGAGAAGCGCGTCGATAGTCTTGTCCATGATCTTGTCGGCGTCGAGTGTGTCGACATAGTTGGTATGCAGCTCCTTGACGATAGCGTTGAAGGTGCGCAGCTTGCGGGCGAAACGCTCCTTGTTGGAAGGCGCCGACGCAGACACGACACCGCACAGACATGCGGCGATAAGAATATATGTGATGAAACGCTTCATAAATAATCAGTTTAAACGTTGAAAAGAGAGTGTGTCCTTAATGTATAACAAACGTGCGTGGCAAAATAGTATTCTCACAACACGATTTTTTTCGTCAGCGCTTCCTCGCGGTCGGCCTCGAGCTGACTGCGCAGGTCGTCGACAGAGGCAAAAGGCCGCTCGTCGCGCAGGCGGTCGATGAAGCCGACTCTGATAGCGGAGCCGTACAGGTCGCGGTCGAGGCCGAAGATATTGACTTCGACCGAGAGCGGCGCACCCTCGACGTCGACTGTCGGACGATGCCCTATATTGGCCATACCGCGATGCACGGTGCCGTCCTCAAGAACCACCTCGACGGCATAGACACCACGGGCGGGCAGGAGACACGCCCGGTCGCACGGCTCGACGTTGGCTGTCGGGAAACCGATGGTGCGCCCGAGCTGACGGCCGTGGCAGACTGTGCCGCAAACAGTATGGAGGCGACCAAACATACGCGACGCCTCGGCGACATCGCCGCAGGCGACGGCGGCACGTATCATCGAGCTGCTGACACTGATATGGGGCGCCTGAGGCAGCTCGCGCACGGGCAGCCCGGCGGCGGCAAGAGCGGAAGCTACGGCACGGTCGCTGCCGATATGGTTGTTGTAGCCCATGACAAACTCGGCCACGCCGTAGCGGCGGCCTATGTCGCCGAGAAACTCGGCGGCCGTCATCCGCGCCGTATCGGCATCAAAGCGGAGCAGTTCGACACTGAGCGACGGGTCGACGGCCTCTATCAGCCGCAGCTTCTCCTGCACGGTAATGAGCGACTTGGGCGCGCGGCCGGGGGCGACGACATCCATCGGATGCGCGCCGAAGGTAAGCACGAGCGCCCGCAGGCCGCGGCTGCGTGCCATCGAGGCAAACTCTCTGAGCGCAAACACATGGCCGCGGTGCACACCGTCGAAAGTACCGACAGTGGCTACAGAGGCACGTTGCGCTTGCGCGGCAGTGGTCATTTTTCGGGGAGATAGTCAGTGAACTCCTTGCCTTCCTCGACATGCACAGCCTCGAAACCGAGGGCACGCGCTGCCTCGACATTCGCAAGGCCGTCATCAAAGAAAAGAGTCTCTTCGGGCTTTATGCCAAGCTGCTCTACTGTGTACCTGAATATCGCGGCATCGGGCTTGGCGCAGTGCGCCTCGAAGGATGTCACCATGCCGTCGAAGTAGTCTTCGCGGCGAAGACCTTCCTGACCGAATTCGTTAGCTATCACACCGCGCCACATCACAGGGTTGGTATTGCTCAGCAGGTATATGCCGAAGCCACGGCGGCGCAGGTCTCGGAGGGCCTTGAGACGGTGAGCGGGAATACCTACGATAAACTTCTGGAAGGCAGTGTCGATCTGATAATCGGTGACTCCGGCGGGCAGCTTTTCATGCAGGGCCGCGTGGAATTCGTCGACATTTATGGAACCGTCCTCTATAGCCATAAAGATTCCTGTCTGAGCATAGTCCCCGAAGTAAGATTCGGCATTCTCGAGACCAAGGGCTTTGAAAGCATCAACGCAACGCTGACGCTCTATATCTATGATTACACCGCCAAGGTCGAACAACAGATTACGTATCATTTGGATATGAGGATAGTATGATTTGACTTTAAGGCAATAAAAAAATGCAGCTCCTATTCAACAGAAAGGAGCTGCGGACTTGTTTGTAGCCCATAGGAGAATCGAACTCCTCTTTCAAGAATGAAAATCTTGCGTCCTAGCCGATAGACGAATGGGCCGAATAAGCCTCGGAAGAAGGCTTTATACTGTCGATGCCTTACGCTGCAAGCTTAGCGATGTGCTTAGCGAGCTTGCTCTTGAGGTTCGCAGCCTTGTTCTTGGAGATGGTGTTCTTGGAAGCAAGGCGGTCGAGCATAGCGCTGACTTCGCGGTAGCGGGCTTCAGCAGCAGCCTTGTCAGTCATCTTGCGGAGGTTGCGGACAGCGTTACGTGCAGTTTTGGCATAGTAGCGATTACGCAGACGACGGGTAGCAGTCTGGCGGATGCGCTTTTTAGAAGAATCGTGGTTTGCCATTGTATGCGATTTCGATTGTTATCTTTTACATTATTAATAGTAGCCCATAGGAGAATCGAACTCCTCTTTCAAGAATGAAAATCTTGCGTCCTAGCCGATAGACGAATGGGCC
>JAICZO010000209.1 GCA_029057255.1 Muribaculaceae bacterium
CTTCCAGGGTGGCCGACGCGGCCCGTTCTACTATGACGTGGCATCCTTCCTGTGGCAGGCTAAGGCCAATCTGCCCGAGAGCCTCCGCAACGAGCTGCTCAATGTCTATCTCGAGTCACTCCAGAAATACATCCCGCTCGGACGCGAGGAATTCCGCGCACACCTGCGTCACTTTGTGCTCTTCCGCACACTTCAGGTGCTCGGAGCTTACGGTTTCAGAGGATACTTCGAGAAGAAACCGCACTTCATGCAGAGCGTGCCCTACGCCATCGCAAACCTGCGCGCGCTGCTCAAGGAACCGTACGAGGAGTATCCCTATCTCAACGAGCTGCTCAACCGACTCGTCGACATGAAGCAGTTCACCGACGACCTCAAAGGTCGCAAACTGACCGTGCGAGTGATGAGCTTCGCCTACAAGAAGGGTATACCCAACGATGCCTCCGGCAACGGCGGCGGATATGTCTTCGACTGCCGCGCCATAAACAACCCCGGCAAGTACGAGCACTACAAGCCCTTCACCGGACTCGACTCCAATGTTATCAAGTTCCTCGAGGACGACGGCGAGATTCTCACCTTCCTCGACCACTGTCATGCGCTGGTCGACTCGTCGGTAGCCCGGTATATCGAGCGAGGCTTCACCAACCTTATGATAGCATACGGATGCACCGGCGGCCAGCACCGCTCTGTATACTGTGCCCAGCATACAGCAGAGCACATAGCGCGCAAGTTCAACGTCAAAGTCGAACTCCTGCACCGCGAGCAGAATATCGAACAGACATTCATGGTTAAGGAATGACCGGCATTATATTTGCAGCAGGCATCGGCTCGAGGCTCAAGCCTTTCACCGACAGCCATCCGAAAGCACTCGCCCCCGTGGCGGGTGTTCCGCTGCTGCTGCGTGTGGCGCAGAAACTCTGTCGGGCCGGAGTCGGACGTCTTATTGTCAACACCCATCATTTCCCCGAACAGATTCACGCCTGCATAGCGGCGAGCGACTATGCGCAGATGACCGATTTCAGCGACGAACAGCCGGTGCTGCTCGATACGGGCGGCGCCCTGGCGCTTATCGCCCGTGAGAACGCAGCCTTCAGAGAGCTGCCCGACGACGAGCCGGTCATAGTGCACAATGCCGACATATACACCGACTTCGACATCACCGAAATGGTGCGGTGTCATATCTCGGCCGGTGCCGACGCCACCATACTCGTGGATCCGCGCCGCGAGAGCACCCGCCATTTTCTCTTCGACGCAGACCGTCGTCTGCGCGGATGGGAGAATGTCACCAAGGATGCGACAAGACCGGAGGGACTCGACAAGTCCTGCCTCGTGCCCGCGGCATTCGGCGGCGTGCACGTCATAAGCGCAGGCACCATAAGGCGTATCAGCGCCGAGCAGCCCGACGTCATCGAGCCGCTGAGCATAACAGACTGGTATATCGACAACTGCGGTTCGACCTCCATCGTCGGCTACACACCCTCGGCACCATTCCGCTGGCACGACATCGGCACTACCGAGAAACTGAAGGCCGCCAACGACGCCCTCTCGGGGCTGCTGTGAACATCCGCGCAGTGATGAATGTTATATTTTCATAACATTTCATCACACACGGCATGTCAAAGAAACTTTTCATCACACTACTGCTGCTGTCGGCAGGCGCTGTCATGGCATCGTCACGCTCGCTTGTCGACAGGCAGATTGACACCACTCTGAGTTCCAATAAGATAGTGTTTGTCGACGGCAAACCCGCCGACCGGGAGACGCAGCACTATGTCGACTCTATCCGACAGGTCATCTCGGCATTCTACTACGATCAGTTCAGACACTTCTCCGACCCCGGGGCGCCCTACTTCCTCTTCCTGAGCAAAGACGCACAGCTCGCAATGGGCATAGGCGGCGTCGTACGCATGCGCGGATATTACGACTGGGGCGGTGCCATTCCGTCGCCCGGGTTTGCGCCATACCTCATACCGATACCCGCCTCGCCGACCAACATGCGCCACTTCGGCACATCGCCGGCCGGAACGAGCCTTTTCTTCCGTGTCATAGGCCGCAACAAAACCCTCGGTGACTACCAGCTATATATCGAGGCCAACTTCAACGGCTATCAGACCCGCGACTTCCACCTTAAAAAAGCCTATGCGGTCATCAATGATTTCACCGTGGGCTATGCCTCGTCGACCTTCGCCGACCCGGCAGCGCTGCCGCCGACAGTCGACGCTCAGGGACCGAACAACAAGGTCAGCCCAACGGCCGTGCTCGTGCGCTATATGCCTGTCGTGCGCGACAAGTGGGTATTCGCCGTGTCGGCCGAAACTCCGGCGACGGTAAAATCAGCGACAGATGCCAATACCGAAAGTGTGTCGGAGTGGATACCTGACTGTGCCGCATTCGCCCAGTACCAGTGGGCGCCCGGACAGCATGTGCGCCTGTCGGGCATCGTACGCACGATGTCGTACCGCAATACCATCGAACAGAAAAACCACAACAGCGTCGGCTGGGGCGTGCAGCTTAGCTCGGTAGCTCATGTGCACCCGTCGCTGACCACTTATCTGACAGCAGTCTACGGGCACGGTTACGCCGGGCTTGGCGGAGACCTTCTCATGGGCAACTATGATCTCGTCGGCGACCCTCGGAAGCCCGGGTATCTTTATGCTCCCGCCTCGTTCGGCTGGTGTCTCGGCCTGCAGTACAACTTCCGGCCCGACATCTTCGCAACGGTTTCGGCGAGCCAGACACGCTACCTGCCCCGTCACAGCGTGGCTCCCGACGACTACAAATACGGAGTCTTCGCCGCAGCCAATGTCTTCTGGAATCTGACGCCGCGCATACAGGTAGGCGCGGAATTTGACTTCGGCCTGCGCCGCAACTTCTCGGGGCAGCACCGCACGGCCAGACGCGTAGGCGCCATGTGCCAGTTCTCTTTCTGATTGTTTACGCTACACGCCGCGGCAGGTCATATCCATGCCGTGGCGCGCTGTTTCACAGCCAGCGACTCGCTCAGAATCCGGACGAACTCCTGCATCGACTTCTTGCGGTAGCTGTCGGCAAGAGTATGCACACAGCCGAGCATTTCGTTGTCGGGGATATCTATCGGCACCGCTTTCACACCTTTCTCCTTATGCACCGATGCCTCGGCAAGCACAGTCACCAGCATGCTCTGACGCACGAGTTCAAGCAGTATGTTGGGGTCGTTCAGCTCTATGTGTATCTTCAGTGTGCGGTTATGACGCTCAAGAATCCTGTCGAGAGCATTGCGTGCCTGCAGGCCGGGCGACGGCAGAGCGAGGCTGTAGCGCGACAGTTCGTCAAGACTCACCCGCTCCACTGCCGCAAGCGGATGCGAGCTGCTGACAATGGCGGCAAGATAGTTCTGAAACAGCGTGTGCGACTCGATGCCCGGCATTGGTTTGGTCGGGCGGAAAGCAAGCACGAAGTCGACTTCACGACGGTTGAGCATGTCCATCAGTTCGGCCATCGGTTTGTAATACACATTCAGCCTCACGCCCGGATAGCTGTGCATGAACGTGAATATCGACTCGGTGAGTATAGGGCTGAAAGAATACGTCACCCCGATGTCGAGCGTGCCCGTCAGCACCTGCTGAAGATCGTGCATGCGTTGGCGGCACATATCGGCCGAGGCCACGGTGCGCCGGGCGAAAGGCAGCAGCTCGGCACCGGCCTCGCTGACAACAACGCCGTGGCTGTTGCGTATAAACAGAGCCGAGCCCAATTCATTCTCGAGCTGCTTGATCTGCTGCGACAGCGTGCTCTGGGTTATACACAGCTGCTTTGCCGACTCGGAGAAACTCAGGGTCTCGGCGATTGACAGAAAATATCTTAACTGACGTAGTTCCATACTGACAAGTGATTACAGTGCAAAATTACAATTTTTTATCTTGTCGCGCTGAATGATATGCGCCTTAGAATGAAAATTGGTGCCGTCGAGCCTACTACCATACCCAATATCACACAGATGCATGTCAGTCCGTTGGTGGCCAAAAGGTAGAAATAGTGCATGAAGACGCCGCTTTCGGAGCCGTGAAGCAGACACATCACGAGGCCGCCGAAGGCGCGGTAGGCATATATGCCCGGAATCATAGGCAGCAGCGACGGAAAAAGGAATGTCTCGGCCGGAGTCCTGGCATGCGGCGACAACAGGACGGCAAGGACCCCGACTACCAGCGCGGCAAGAACCGATGCCGGCACCACCGACATGTCGGCCGAGGTATTCATAAGAACGAAGCGCAAGGAGTGCCCCGCGGCAGCTATCAGAGCACAATAGAGATACGAACTACGCACAGGACTGCTCAGCGCCGAGAAACCCATAGCGGCGACGGCGGCAAAAAATGCGTCAGACAGTATGTCGAAAATCATATACAGAGTTTTTTCAGAACATGCCGACTCCCATAAGTCTCATGCCGATACACAGCCCGGCAGAGAGGCAGCATGTTAGCACCAGTGCGTCGGTCAGACGAGTGAAGAAGGAAACATAATGGCCGTCGGTAAGGTCGCTGAAGGCATTCAGGAACGGTATGCCGGGCACAAGATAAAGCACACTCGTGGCAATAGCGGTATCGGGCGTCATGCCGAGAGAGAAAAGCTTGCAGCCCGATGCGAGCACCGACGAGACGAAGGCGCATGCGACGAAAGCAAGACGCACGTCGCAGCCGGCGGGCAGCAGCAGCTGACGCAGATAGATTCCCGCCGCCGTCGCCACGAAGACGGCAGCCATAGCGGTAGCGTCGCCGCCGAACAGCCGGCAGAACGCGGCGTTGGCTATCGAGGCGGCAAACAGAATCCACCATCGGTTTGCGCCCGGCTGCCGGCTGATGGCCTCGAAGCGGGCGCGGGCGTCGGCAGGAGTAAGGCCGTCGTCGGCGACCTGCCAGCTGAGGCGGCTGAGGCGCGTGACCTTGCTGTAGCTTATGGCGCCGCGTATCTCTCGCGTCATGAAAGTGCGGCAGGGGCCATCAGACTCTTTCACCGCAAGATGCACATGCCGCGGCATGACATCTATCTCCACATCTACGCCCCATCTCAGCGCCATGCGCCGGACATTCTTCTCAAGTCTTATACATGTGGCGCCGCTCGAGATAAGTTCTGCGGCATAGTCGCACAGCAGGCCTCCGGTATCGTCAATCGAGTCCATCGCCTGTCAGATGTCGTCAGAGTAAAGATTACGTCCCTGCTCCGAGATAAGTTCGTCGCCCGGAACCCATATTTCCTCGCGCTCACTTCCCAGCTCAATTATCGGGCGCCGTCCGTGCCGTGCCCTTACAATAGTTTTTACCAGGCGAGATGCCACAAGACCTGCCATAAAGGCCGCTACGGAGAGCCATACAATCATTGTCGTTGTCATAATATGCTTGTTTTTTTCGGTACTGCAAAGTAACAAGCAAAAAAGCACTTGAAAGCGTTTCGGCGATGGTATTATTGAATAGCGGCAATAGACAATAACGAACGCACCGATATATATAATATGAGGAGAGAAAGCAGGAAGCTCTCTCTCCTCATATTATATATATATCGAACCGTACGGCGCGTCGTCAGCGGAGTGCGTCGACAGCCGCCTGCTCGACGGCAAGGCCGCGGCAGTAGTTTACGATGTAGCGGTTGAAGCCCTCGACATCGGCTGCCTCGGGAGCCACTTCCACACCGGCGTCACCGAGGAACACCTTGTTGGTGAGGAATGAAGCGAGGCTGGCACCCTCGCCGTAGACCAGATAGGATGCGAGCAGAGCTATACCCCACGCACCGCCTTCGCCGGCAGTTGCCATTACGCTGATAGGAGTGTTGAGCGCTGCGGCAAGCACACGCTGGGCGGGGCCGGCAGTCTTGAAGAGGCCGCCGTGACCTGTGAGACGGTCGACTTCGACCTTCTCGTCGTTGAAGAGTATGTCGTTGCCTATCTTGAGCACGCCCACGGCGGCATAGAGATTGGCTCGCATGAAGTTGGCGAGGTTGAAGCGGTCGGTAGCCGAGCGCACGAAGAGAGGACGGCCTTCGGCAAGACCGGTCACAGGCTCGCCCGAGAAATAGTTATACGACAACAGGCCGCCGCAGTCGGGGTCGCCGGTGAGCGCGGCGTTGTAGAGCTTGCCGTAAATCTCGTTCATGTCCACCGGCATGCCCATAAGCTCCTGATACTCGCGGAAGATATTGACCCATGCGTTGAGGTCGGACGTGCAGTTGTTGCAGTGTACCATTGCCACAGGGTCGCCGACAGGTGTGGTGACCATATCGATCATCTCGTAGGGGCGCGAAAGCTCCTTCTCGAGCACTATCATCGAGAACGACGATGTTCCGGCCGAGACGTTGCCGGTGCGAGGCAGGATAGCGTTTGTGGCCACCATGCCTGTGCCTGCATCACCCTCGGGAGGACAGAAAGGCGCACCGGCCTTGAGGTGACCCGAGACGTCAAGACGCTTGGCACCCTCCTCTGTCAGGCAGCCTGCGTCGGCGCCGGCCACGAGTACGTCGGGGAGGATGTCGGAGAGCTTCCAGCTGTAGCCCTTCGGAGCTACAAGAGCCTCGAACTTATCGACCATAGTCTGCGAATATGTGCGTGTGGCCGAGTCGACAGGCATTACGCCCGAGGCATCACCCACGCCGAGCACCTTTGCTCCGGTGAGTTTCCAGTGTATGTATCCGGCGAGAGTGGTGAGGAAGTCAATGCGGTCAACATGCTCCTCGCCGTCGAGTATCACCTGATAGAGGTGCGATATGCTCCAGCGCAGAGGGATGTTGAAGTTGAAGAGTTCGGACAGCTCGGCGGCGGCCTTTCCGGTGTTGGTGTTTCGCCATGTGCGGAAGGGCGCGAGGATGTCGCCGTTCTTGTCGAATGCCATATATCCGTGCATCATGGCGCTGATGCCGATGGCTGCAAGCTGCTCTATCTCGGTGTCGAACATGCTGCGTACGTTGGCGCGCAGGTCGGCGTAGCAGTCCTGAAGGCCGTACCAGATGGCTTCGACGCTGTATGTCCACAGACCGTCGGCGAGCTGGTTCTCCCATGTGTGGCTGCCCTGTGCTATGGGCTTGTTCTCACCGTCGATGAGCACGGCTTTGATGCGGGTTGAGCCGAACTCGATGCCGAGAATAGCTTTGCCCTGCTGGATGGTAGTTTTGGCGTCCATCATGATTGTTGTGCTATAAAAACGACAGGAGGAGCAGGCCTGCGGCTGTGTGCTGCGCGTCTGTTCCTCCTGTGCGGATTATTCAATTAGAGATAGAACGATTTGTTGAGCATATAGTAGACTTCGCCCATGCGGAGCGAGTTCTTGAACGACTCAATGCGTGTGTCGCGGTCGATGTGTACCATCTCGATGCCAGCGATTTCGGCGTAGTCTTCCCAGAACTCGGGAGTCACGGCGTAGCTGAAGCAGGAGTGGTGTGTGCCGCCTGCGAGAATCCATGCTGTGGCGCCGGTCTCGAAGTCGGGAGCGGGAATCCACAGAGCCGAAGCTACGGGGAGCTTGGGCAGGGGCTTCGACTTGATGCACTCTACGTCGTTGACGATGAGACGGAAACGGTTGCCCATATCGACAACGGTGGCTGTCACGCCGGTGCCGGGCTTCGATGTGAAGACGAGGCGCGCGGTGGGCACCTTGCGGACGCCGATGCCGAGGAAGTGCACTTCGAGGCGGGGACGCTCTTCGGCGATGAGGGGGCAGATTTCAAGCATGTGAGCCTGGAGGATAGAGCTCTGCTTGCCGTCGAAGTTGAGGGTGTAGTCCTCGAGGAAGGAGCAACCGCCTTCCATACCCTGGGTCATGACCCAGAGAGTGCGGTAGAGAGCTGCCGACTTCCAGTCGCCTTCGGCGCCGAAGCCGTAACCTTCGGCCATGAGGCGCTGCGATGCGAGACCGGGAATCTGGTCGAAACCGCGACCCGTAGCCTCTACATTCACGTCGCCGAGGTCGTCGAAGTTTGTAGTGAAGCCCTTGGCACCCTTGGCCTCGAGCACGGCACGGAGAGTAAGCTCGGCCTTGGCGGCATTGCGTACACGCTTGTAGCCGTCCGACGCCTTGTCCTCGAGTTCGGCATCATGAGCATAGAGGGTGAAGTATTCTTTGACGAGAGCGTCGACGTCCTCGTCCTTGACTGCGTCGAAGAAAGGCATCACTTCGCTGAAAGGCATGTAGTCGACATGGTATCCCATGCGAATCTCGGCCTCAACCTTGTCGCCGTCGGTAACGGCAACATTGTTCATCTGGTCGCCGAAGCGGATGATGCGCATGTCCTGAGCGTCAGCCCAGCCCACGCAGACACGCTGCCATACGGCGATGCGGTCCTGGGTGGCGGCATCCTTCCAGTAGCCGGTCACGACTTTGCGGCGCACACGCATGCGGGCGCAGATGTGGCCGAACTCGCGGTCGCCGTGTGCACTCTGGTTCAGGTTCATGAAGTCCATGTCCATAGTGTCCCAGGGTATCTCGGCGTTGTACTGAGTGTGGAAGTGAAGCAGAGGCTTGCTGAGCACCTTCAGGCCGTGGATCCACATCTTGGCGGGAGAGAAAGTGTGCATCCATGTGATGATACCTGCACAGCGGTTGTCGTTGTTGGCAGCCTTCATGATGTCCTCAACTTCACGCGAAGAGTTGGCGGTGCCTTTGTATACAACCTTGACGGGCAGACGGCCGCTCTTGTTGAGGCCGTCGACCATTTCCTTGGAGTGAGCGTCGACAGCAACTACAGCATCGCCTCCGTAGAGGAGCTGTGCGCCTGTTACCCACCATATCTCGTAGTTTTCAAAAATCGATTTCATATCAGTGTTATTTATAGGTATAAGATTATTTTTTCTGTCCGTAGTATGCGTTGGGGCCGTGCTTGCGCGAGAAGTGTTTCTCGATGAGCAGAGGATTCATGGTCAGTGCCGGATTGACCGAGAAAGCTATAGAGGCCATCTTGGCGACCTGTTCGAGGACGACAGCATTATGCACTGCCTCCTCGGGAGTCTTGCCCCAGGTGAAGGGACCGTGGTTCTTGACGAGCACGCCGGGGGTGTGTATGGGGTTCATGCCTGCAAAGCGCTTGACGATGACGTTGCCGGTCTCGAGTTCGTAGTCGCCCTCGACTTCCGCCTTTGTCATGTCGCCCGTGCAGGGTATGGCCTGGTGGAAGTAGTCGGCGTGTGTGGTGCCGATGTTGGGGAGGTCAATGCCGGCCTGCGCCCATGCTGTTGCATATGTCGAGTGCGTGTGCACGACACCGCCGACTTCGGGGAAAGCTCTGTAGAGAGCCAGGTGTGTGGGGGTGTCGGAAGAGGGACGCAGGTCGCCTTCGACCACCTTGCCTGTCGCGAGGTCGACAACCACCATGTCGGAGGCCTTCATGGTGCTGTACTCCACTCCGCTGGGTTTGATGACGACAAGGCCTTTCTCGCGGTCGATGCCGGATACATTGCCCCATGTGAAAATCACGAGCCCGTGTTCTACCAGCGACATGTTGGCACGGTAGACTCTTTCTTTAAGTTCTTCGAGCATAGATTATAATTGTATTCTTTCACAATCCACATTACCGAATCAACGTAATGCGATGACGGTATATTGTGGAAATTAAGGTTTATTAAGTCAGATTTTGAATCGTTGTTGCCGTTGATATACTTTGTCGTTGTATCTGTATAGCAATGCGCCGCGCCGTGACGAGCTTTTGTCGATAAGCTCGGTTTTCTCTATACAGTCCATCTCTGCAATCTTCTTGCGGAAATTGCGCTTGTCGACGGTCTCTCCGGTGAGAGTCTCGACAAGAGTCTGCATCTGAGTCAGAGTGAACAGCTCCGGAAGGAGATTGAAGCATATCGGCTCTCTGGATATCTTGCGGCGTATCTGTGCCCTTGCCATGTCCACCATCCGGGGGTGGTCAAAACCGAGCTCGGGCAGGTCGTTTATGTCGACCCACACTGCATCGTGTTCTTCGAGAAGGCCGGAGTCGTATTCAGCGGGGCCGAGAAGGGCGTAATATGCAATCGAGATGACACGCTCGCCCGGGTCGCGGTCGATGGCACTGAAAGCATATACCTGCTCCATGTAGACATTCTCGAGACCGGTAAGCTGTCTGAGGACACGGCGTGCCGCATCGTCGGCACTTTCGTCGGCTTGCACGAAGCCGCCCATGACCGACCATTTACCCTTTTCAGGCTGAAAGCGGCGCTTGGTAAGCAACAGACAGAGCCGCCCTTCGACGAGGCCGAAGATTATGCAATCGACGGCCACGAAGAAGCGCGGGTTTCCGGAATAGAATGATACTTTAGGCATAGACTGTTACCAGAAGTATATATAGAACGCGGCTGTGATGCCGAGGATGATGACAGAGTGGACGATATCCCATGTGCCCCAGCTTGCACGTGTAGCGGCACGCTGCTCGGGAGTGGATGTACCGAAGACGAGACCACGGATTTTATCCTCGGAGGGAGCCTTGGTCAGGAGCGATACCACAACACCGACGACGAGACAGAACACAAGCATCCATCCGCAGAAGAACAGCCAGTTCTCGTCGTAGAAAACCTGCTGGAAGAGGCTTGCGTCGGGGTTGGCGCCGGGTAAAATATCCTGCGATGTATAGTAGATTTTGGCTCCGAGACGGGTCATGCCGATAATAAGACCCGAGAGAAGGGCCCACATGCCGCCAAGGGCGGAAGCACGCTTCCAGAGGATGCCGATAAGGAATGCGGCTGCGATACCGGGAGCGAGCACCGACTGTACGTCCTGCAGATAGAGGTAAAGCACGTCGCCGATAGAGCGCATGATGGGTATCCAGAGGATGCCGAGGATGACGATGACAACAGTGGCGATCTGACCGATGCGCACAAGTTTCTTGGGGTCGGTCTTCGGACGCAGACGCTGGTAGAAGTCGATGGTGAAGAGCGCGGCCGAAGAGTTGAACAGCGATGCCAGCGAGCTCATAAGAGCGGCGAGGATACCGCACACGATAAGAC
>JAICZO010000021.1 GCA_029057255.1 Muribaculaceae bacterium
AGAGCATCTCCCAGGTGATAGCGGCGGAAAACCGCAACATCCCCGGCGGCTCCTTCGACATCGGCTCCGACACCTACTCGCTGCGTGTGCAGGGCGAGTTCACATCATCCGACCAGCTCGCCGACATCGTAGTCGGCGCTCAGGACAACCGCACCGTCTACCTCCGCGACGTGGCGCGCATCGAGGACTCGCTCGAGGAGCGCACCCAGGAGACTTTCAACAACGGCCGTCAGGGCGCCATGATTGTCATCCAGAAGCAGAGCGGCGCCAACTCTGTCGAGATTTCCGACAAGGTGCTCAAGATGCTGCCGTCGCTGCAGAAGCGTCTGCCCTCCGACGTCGAGCTCGGCGTCATCGTCGACACCTCCGACAACATCCGCAACACCATCGCCTCGCTGGTCGAGACAGTGCTCTACGCACTCCTCTTCGTCATCCTCGTGGTGTTCTTCTTCCTCGGCCGCTGGCGTGCGACGCTGATCATCACCATCACGATTCCTATATCGCTCATCGCATCGTTCATATATCTGTATGCGACCGGCAACACGCTCAACATCGTGTCGCTGTCGGCCCTCTCGATATCAATCGGTATGGTGGTCGACGACGCCATCGTGGTTCTTGAAAACGTCACGACACACATAGAGCGCGGTTCCGACCCGAAGCAGGCCGCCGTCCACGGCACCAACGAAGTGGCCGTGTCGGTCATCGCGTCGACGCTCACCCTTATCGCCGTGTTCTTCCCCCTGACACTCGTCACCGGCATGACAGGCGTGCTCTTCCGTCAGCTCGGCTGGATGGTGACAATCATGATGATTATCTCCACCGTGTGCGCCCTCTCGCTCACCCCGATGCTCTGCTCGTTGCTGCTCCGCCGCGTCAACCACCACGGCCGCCTCTACATGCTGCTCTTCACACCCGTCAACAAGGGTCTCGACGCCTTCGACCGCGGCTACGGACGCCTCCTCAACTGGGTTGTGAGCCACAAGCTTGTGACATTCGCCGTGTGTATGGCCACATTCTTCGGCTCGCTCTTCCTGATGCGTTATGTCGGCACCGAGTTCTTCCCCACCGCCGACGACGCCCGCATGCGTGTCAGCCTCGAGATGCCCATCGGCACACGTGTCGAGCTGTCGAAAGAGAGCACCAGGCGTCTGGCCGACATGTGGAAGGAGAAGTACCCCGAGATGATGACCATAAACTACACTACCGGTACGGCCTCGAGCGACAACACCTTCGCCTCGCTCAGCGACAACGGACCCCACATCATCTCGATGAACATACGCCTGTCCGACCCCGGCGACCGCGACCGCTCCATAACCGAGATTGCGGCCATGATGCGCGAGGACCTCAAGCAGTTCCCCGAGTTCAAGAAGGCCCAGGTGTCGGTTGGCGGCATGGGCGGAAGCATGGGCGGTCAGGCTTCGATCGACTATGAAATATACGGCTATGACTTCACCGAGACCGACTCTGTGGCACGCATGCTCCAGTCAGCTCTCCTGCAGATTCCCGGCACAGCCGACGTGCTCATCTCTCGCGCCGACTACCAGCCCGAGTATCAGGTCGACTTCGACCGCGAGAAGCTCGCCCTCTACGGCCTCAACCTGTCGACAGCCGCTACATACCTGCGCAACCGCATCAACGGCCAGCTCGCATCGCAGTTCCGCGAGGACGGCGAGGAGTACGACATCAAGGTCATGTACGCCCCCGAGCACCGCACATCGCTCAGCGACATCGAGAACATACTCATCTACAACAACCAGGGCAAGGCCGTGCGCGTCCGTGACATCGGCACCGTGGTAGAGCGCTTCACACCGCCCACCATCGAGCGCAAGGACCGCGAGCGCATCGTCACCGTCAGCACAACCGTGCAGGACGTGCCCATGAGCCGTATCGTGGCCGCCTCACAGCAGGCCATCGACAAGATGGACATCCCCCAGGGCATAACAATCCAGCTCGCCGGCAGCTACGAGGACCAGCAGGAATCGTTCGGCGACCTGCTCACCCTGGCCGGCCTCATCATCATCCTCGTCTACATCGTCATGGCGGCACAGTTCGAGAGCTACACCTACCCCGGCATCATCATGACGTCGCTGCTCTTCGCCTTCTCGGGTGTGTTCATCATCCTGTGGCTGACCGGCCACACGCTGAACGTCATGTCGATGATCGGTGCCATCATGCTTATCGGTATCGTGGTGAAGAACGGTATCGTGCTGATCGACTATATATCGCTCAACCGCGAGCGAGGCATGTCGATACGCCGGGCTGTCATCGACGGCGGCGAGTCGCGTCTGCGTCCTGTCGTCATGACCACCCTCACCACCATCCTCGGCATGGTGCCTATGGCAGTCGGCACAGGCCAGGGAGCCGAGATGTGGCGCCCGATGGGTACGGCCGTCATCGGCGGTCTCACCTTCTCGACCATCCTGACGCTGCTCTTCGTGCCCGTGCTCTACTGCGTCTTCGCCTCGCCGGGCGTCCGCAACCAGCGCCGCCCGGACCGCAAAA
>JAICZO010000210.1 GCA_029057255.1 Muribaculaceae bacterium
TTGTGCGGCATCGCCTTTCGACTGACGGCGATGGCGTCACTTCGCTTGTCGCATTTCACAGCTGCCCGCTCCGCTGCCGATATTGCCTGAATCCTCAGTCGCTTGACGACAGCAGGAGTTTCAGAGAGTATTCGCCCGAGGAATTGTATGCCGAAACGCTCATCGACGAGCTTTATTTCATCGCCACAAACGGCGGCGTGACATTCGGCGGCGGCGAGCCGTGTCTGCGCCCGCAGTTCATCCGGGACTTCCGCGAGCTGTGCGGCCCCGCATGGCAGCTCAACCTGGAGACTTCGCTCAATGTGCCGCCGGCCAACATCGAGGCTCTACTCCCTATGGTCAATACCCTCATTATCGACATCAAGGATATGAACCCCGACATCTACCGCAGCTATACGGGGCAGTCAAACAACCTTGTTCTCAACAATCTACGCATCTTGGCCGATGCCGGACGACAACAAGACTGCATCGTCCGCATACCGCTGATACCCGACTACAACACCGACGCCGACCGCGAGATAAGCCGTAAGGCTCTCGAGGTTCTCGGCTTCACCCGATTCGATTTATTCACATACCAAATACGCAAAAACTGACTATGGCACGAGGAAAACAGACCTGCAGGATACTGAAAGAGATACGACAGCGAATAGCTGACGCCAACGACATCGACTTCGTCACATCGGAATGTCGCTACAAAGGTGACTGCCTCGGTACATGCCCCAAATGCGAGGCCGAGGTGCGCTACCTTGAGCAGCAGCTCCGCGCCCGCTCCCTCGCCGGAAAAGCCATAGCCCTCGCCGGCATCTCGGCAGGAATGTTTCTGATGTCGGGATGCGGCGGCACGTCGACAAAGCAAGCAAGCGAGACCGTGCAGGGTGAGGTGCCTGTCGAACAGGTCGAAGTGACCGACACTGTCGACACAATCGACACAATCGAAGAGGGCGAACTGCCTGAGCTTGAAGATACTGTTGCCACTAAAAAAAGAGAAGTAGCAGAGCCTGTGCGACTGGTTGTCGGAGAAGTTTCTGACGACCCCGAAAGTCGTGTCCAAACTACTCCTCCCTTATACCCCGGTGGCTTTGAGAAAGAGTATCAGTGGATCTCCCAGCATATTCAATACCCTCAGGACGCTCTTGAGTCTAACATCGAAGGACGCGTCGTAGTCCTAATCACCGTTAAAGAAGATGGCTCGATAGTAGACCCTAAAGTTATAAGTTCTGTCTCTCCGTCTCTTGATGAAGAAGCACTCCGAGTAGTGAGCACGATACCCCGATTCGACCCTGGTACAAGAGATGGCAAAGCGGTTGAAGATAAAACTGTCGTGGTTGTAAGCTTTAAAATAAAAGACAAGGTCGCGAGAGAAACAGACCTGCAGGATGCAGAACAAGACACTACAGCAAATAGCTGACGCCGCGACAGTCAGAGCAGGCATGCTGTTCGTGGTGCGGTATTATTTGGCTTATCATTAAAAGGGAAGGACGCAAGCGATGAAACGAGGAAGATTTATTATTGGCTTATTGTCGGGACTCTTTGTCTTTTGTCTTTCTGCACAGTCAGTCAATAAAGAGCTGATACAAGAGGAGCGGAAAAAGACTCTTTGGGTGGTTGACGGAGTGGCGCTGAATGACTCGGTGTTTGACTACACCCTCGAACAGATGCAAAGCGACAGCGCGGCCGTGTTGGCGAGCCGTGTTTTAAGTTGGGTGTACCCGCATGATATTGAAAGTGTTACGGTGACCGATTCTGTCAGCGCAGCAGAGTACGGCTTTGTCAACTGCAACGGGGTAGTAAAAATTGCCACCACATTCCGCGAGCCGATATTGTTTATCATCAACGGCTTCATTACAAAGAGTAAAGAAAAAGTTTCTGCCGGGGAGATTTTGGGTGGGCGAGATTATATTCAACACATCGTCAAGAATGAACTTGGAGACATCGCGGAGTATGGCATCACGGACTTTGTGATATTGAATCAGCTTAAGACAGGCTGGTGTCCGCAGCGTGTCCCATTTGTTGTCATAATGACAAAATTGCCCTATTATCGCACTGAATATCTCACCGGGAGATATACCGGAAAACAAGGCAGAAAGTCCTACGAATTGGAGCTGAACGCCGATTCCACTTATGTGTTATCGAAAGCTTCTCCTCATAAAAAAGCTATCTCCCCTGAGATTAGCGACTGTGGAACATGGAGTATATCAAACAATGAAATAAACTTGATTTCAAGTCAAGACCCCGGGGTCATTCTTCAAGGGTGCACGGTACCGTTGGATACAGTGCGACTGAAAATAAAAACTTTTAAGGCTTTGACCCTGCCGAAAGGCTCACTGAACAATAGGAGATCCGTGACCTTAAAGCGGCGGTACGATGACCCGGACGACTAAACGGACTGATAAACACAATGCGTTTACCCAAGTATCCGACAAAGAAAGCAGCGCGCCGCCCGCCGTCGGGGCTGCGCGCTGCACCAATAACAGCTCTGAGACTTACTTGACGAGCTTCACGGCAAAACCGTCAGCCACAACGACATACACTCCGCAGGGGTAAGCGCTGAGATTGATAATCTCGCCGCAGCCTGTAGCGACAGTACGGCCGCTCAGGTCATATATCACGATGCTCTCGGCCGGCTCGGAAAGGCGGTAGAAACCACCACCGAGCGACACAAGCCCGGGAGCGGCAGCCACGACGCTTTCGACGCCGTTGACAACGTCGTCATCGGCATCAAAAGCACCGACAGCAATCTTGACGGGACGCTCGACATCGCGCTGGTCCACAACGTCGTTGACGTCGACGGGGCATTTATACTCCGACTTGAAGAGTCCGGCGAAGTCGGCCTTGTTGTAGTAGCGTGTAAATTCATTGGGCACGAGCACCTTGGAGAAACCGCCCTTGTCCTGCAGCCCGGTGCGGCCGAAAACGCGGAAGGGGGTGTTGTCGGCGCTGTAGTTGTCGTATCCGGCGATAATTACCTCAGCCTCGAAATTGTCAGCGAAAGCTTCGCCACCTTCTTCAGCGGCAGAGAAGTCGCATTTTCCGAAGACATTGCCGCCGTCGGATATCAGGACATTTGACACTTTTGTCGTCATGTCGGCAAGACGTATGGCCGGTACGGATTCATCATTTTCCATGCCGAGGATGTAGGAGTTGATGATGCGGATTGAGGGCGTGCCTGTGGTGTAGATGGCGCTGCCTGTCTCGGGCATCGTCACATAG
>JAICZO010000211.1 GCA_029057255.1 Muribaculaceae bacterium
CTATTATCTGCGATTTGTAGTCGGGGTCGTCGACGTCGCCGAACTCTATGCCGGACACTTCGTTGACGGCCTTCGACGGTATGGCTGTCTTTTCGGTGACTCCCATGCGGTACCATTCGTACTCGACGTCGATATGGCCCAGGTCAAGCGCCTGCAGTCCTTTGGCGGCGAGGTCGTAGGCGAGCACTGTCGCTGTCTGTCCGAGAGCTATGATGACGAGCCGGTCGCCGGCGTGGCGGAGTGTGGTCTCGAGGATGGTGTCGTAGCTTTCGTAGGCGTTTTTGGGCGGACAGAGGATGCGCTTCACCGATGCCGCGTTGTCGAAGAGGTCGTTGCCGACGCCGAGGCGGCTGCCGTAGCCCTCGACGATGAGCAGGTCGCGGCCCTGCCATACTTCCTTCCACAGGTCGACCATACGTGCGGTGCGTGCCCGGTCAAGGTAGTTGATGTAGAAGCGTGTCACCAAAGCATCGCCGTAGAGCGGACGGCGGGCATGGCGCAGCCAGGCGCTGAAGGTCTTGGACAGGTGCAGATGCCAGAAGTAGCGGCTCTCGCTGTTGTTGTCCCGGAGAGTGCGCAGTACGCCGGGTATACATACGAGGACGCGTCCGCCGAGGTCGTCGGCTCCGGTAAGAATGTCGTCCAGCCTGTGGGCGAGGCTGCTGTCGGGTGTGCAGAAGCCGTTGCCGACACCGCGGATTATGTTCAGCTCGCCGTCGCCGTAGCGGCACACCGAGAGCCTGCCGTCGATGATGCGGCGCAGGGTATCCTCGGGAGATAGTATCATGGGCGCTCTGCCTCGGCGCCAGGATACGGTCAGTGTGTATAGAGCTGAGGCATATATGCGCCGCAGACCCCGCTTTATCGGTTTGGGTATGTGTCGGGTTATGGTTTTCTTGTTCATAGCTTGTTGCGGAGACGCTTAGCGAAAAGCCGCATCCCGGTGTTGAATGCGAGCATCGACGGGATGAGGAACAGGATGTATGCAGTCACATTGACAATAGTGTAGACTATCAGCTCAAACCAGCCCTCGGCCGGGTCGAGTGTCAGTGTGTGCCTGATGAGCAGATAGGCGGCGACTGCCGGCACTGCCACCGACAGGAGGTTGCGGAACCATTCTTTCCAGTATACCCACACCGACAGGCGCATGCCGCGGGAGAAGAGGTAATACGGTTTCCAGATGCCGATGACGGCGACAAGGCTTATTATGACGCCTGCGAGTATGCCGTTGAGGCCGAACAGCCAGCCGAGGAGCACCGACAGACCGATGTTGAGCGATGCTTCGGCCACGGGTGCCCATATGTCGCCGAAGAGTCCGTAGGCGTTGACGTAGAGGTCGACGGTGTTGCGTGTCAGGTTGATGAAGAGGTTGGCGGCGATGAGCGCCACGGTCAATGTGCCGAAGAGATACTCCGGTCCGACCCACAGGCATATGAGGGGCTGCACGCTGGTGAGCAGTCCGTAGATGATGATGCTCACCACGGCGAAGCGCACGCTCAGCAGTTCGTTGAAGACGGCGCGTATGCGCTCGTTGTTGCCCTCGGCCACGAGGTTGCCCACGCCGGCACCCATAGAGTTGAAGACGGCGTTGCACAGGCGGTTTATACCTACTATGACAAGCATGTAGTTGCCGTACAGCGCCACTGCCGACAGCGAGATATAGGCGTATATGACTATGGTGCTGAACTGCGACATGACGAAGCTGCCGATGCGGTGCACGAAGAGCTGCCGTACTTTCTGCAGGAGCACCTTGTACTTGACTTTCAGCTCGGAGTAGGTGTGCCCCGACGAGCGCAGGAAGGGGAAGGTGCGCCGTGTGACGCGGTGCAGCGATATGGCGGCTATTATCGAGAATGCGAACTCGAGAGCGAGCCACCACTCGTAGGAATGGTCGAAGTATGACAGAGCCAGAATCTGAGCCACGAGCTTGAGCAGCATCCAGGGGTTGGTGGCTGTCTGTATCTTGTAGTCCATCTGCGCCGACGAGAGCACTATCTGCCTGAAGTTGACAAAGTAGCCTATCAGCGCGCTTATCAGCAGGACGCCAAACGAGCCGTAGGCATACCACATGGGCAGCTCCATCTTCTTGAATATGAGCGGGAAGAAGCACATCAGGACGATGGCGCCTGCGATGATGATCATGGCTATGCGGCGGTAGAGCATGCCGTGCAGGGTGACAATCTCGTTGATATGGCTGCGGTTGTTTTCGGCCAGGGGCTTGTAGAGCGAGAAGCCGACGGCAGCGCCTATGCCAAGCTCGGCCAGGTTGAGGAACTGGAGGATGTTGGAGAGGGTCGTGTTGAGACCGAGCACTTCCGTGCCGAGATGGTCGAGGAACACTTTTCGCGACACGAACTGCAGCAGCAGCTGGATAATAAAGAATCCCATTGCTACGATGCTGTTGTGAAGGCTTTTACGTGTGCGTGACTGTGTGTTCATCCGGTAGGGAGGGTTATAATGCTACTCTGTAAACGGAATAAAGTGTGAATTATTGTGAACGGTGCCGTATATTCATTATGAAGCCGGGCCGCTCTTGTGTGAGAGCGACCCGGCCGCCGGTTCGTTTATTTAATGATTGCTATCAGTCGATTTTGATTACGAGATAGTTGGAGAGGCTCCAGAATGCCGCGGGGTTGGTGATGCGGAGTATCTTGTGGCCGTTGCCTTGCGAAATGACATAAGAGCCTGCGGGCTGGTTGGTGAGCACCTCTGCCTTGTCGGAGTTGAGGTCGATTGTGGTGAGAGTGCGCTTGTCGGCTACGGTGAAGAAGCTCTTGTCGAAGTCGCCCTGCATGAGCTTTGTCTTGCGGAGGAAGCCGGTCTCGATGATGCGGTTTTCCTTCAGCTCGTTCTTGGTGCCGATTGCGTAGTAGCAGAGGTTGAGTTCGTTGGCGAGCTCGATGTTCTGCTGGTCGGTGGAGTCGCGCTGAGCGGTGACTTCGGTTACGGTAGTGTTGAGAGAGTCGACTTTTGCGTCGAGCGAGCCGATCTGGGTCTTTGCATCGTCAAGCGAAGCGCGGAGAGTTGTGATTTCCTGAGTCTGAGAGTCAATCTGAGAGCGGAGCGACGCGATGGTCTGCTTCAGCGAGGAGTTGGACTTCGACGAAGACGCGAGCTTAGTCTCGAGTTCTTCGAGTTTCTGTCGGCGTTCCTGCAGAGTCTGCTGTATTGCAGCGATGTCAGCCTTAATCTGTTCACGCTGTCCGGGAG
>JAICZO010000212.1:0-169 GCA_029057255.1 Muribaculaceae bacterium
AATTTCCGATTCAATTGTTAACGGAAATCTCAAGCGCAAAGGTAAAAGCTACTAATAATCGACGTCCTCCGGACGTCCCCGCATCAATATATCATTCTATATAACTGACGATTACCCGCATAAAGGCGCTCACAGAACGTCACGTTGATGCCCCTTGGGGCAGCGGTCG
>JAICZO010000212.1:269-12753 GCA_029057255.1 Muribaculaceae bacterium
TCCGCAGGACGACGATTATTAGTAGCCGGGTACACCGAAGCGGAGCGGAGGTGTGCCCGGTTAAAGTGCCCTCTCGGGAAAGGCGTCCGAAGGCCGCCGACTATTCGTCCCCGGCCCACCGAAGCAGACAATTACCCCGCATAAAAGGCGTCCGCAGAACATCACGTTGATGTCCCTTGGGGCGGCGGTCGTCCGCAGGACGACGATTATTAGTAGCCGGGTACACCGAAGCGGAGCGGAGGTGTGCCCGGTTAAAGTGCCCTCTCGGAAAAGGCGTCCGAAGGCCGCCGACTATTCGTCCCCGGCCCACCGAAGCAGAGCGGAGGTGCCCGGGGTTGTGCGGAGCGGGATGTAGTAAAAATACATAAGAAAGCGTTTATCCGCGCTGATTTTTGACAAACTGGAATGTCTCGCAAACTTTTCAATTGAATATGCCGCTTTCGTCTATTGCCAAAGCCTCACCTCTGTCACCATCCCAAGCTCGGTAAATCATATCAAAGTTAGTGCCTTCCACGGATGCAATAAACTACAGACTATTTATAACCAGAATCCTACTCCTCAGTCTCTCGGAAAAGATGTATTCTATGAAGTTCCTCGTGACGTCGTGGTCTATATCCCCAAGGGAAGTCTGGACAAGTACACCGAGGCTAAAGGTTGGAATTATTTCACCGACTTCCGCGAGATGGGCACCTCAGGCGTCGACGAAACCGTGACCGACACCGAAGTTCCGGTCGACGCGTACAACCTCCAGGGCGTGGAAGTGCTCCGTGGTGCTGCTGCATCCGAGCTTAGCAAGCTCCCGGCCGGCATCTACATCGTGCGTCAGGGCAAGAGCGTCAAGAAAATGATTGTGAAATAACAGCACGGTACTGTCCGCGCCAATCTCTCAGAACATTAGGCTGCGACCCGCAAGGCTTCGCAGCCTGTTTTGTATACTTTTCACCGCCTGAGCAGGGTTAAAATCTGTTAATGCTATGGTTGCGCTGTATAGCACACAACCGGTCTTAAACGCAAAAGGCGAGGGTCGCGACTGCTTCCGAGCACCCATTTAACATTTTATAATTGTGCAATTGCCGCCGTTTTAGTAATTTTGCCGTGATATGGATTTAAGACTCACCATCGACCGCGGCAACACGGCGCTCAAGGCGGCGCTGTGGGACTGCGACGGCAACATATTGGCCGCCGCCAAAGGCGACGAGTCGCTGCCCGCCGGAGAGCTCGTACAATCCCTGGCAAAAACAGCAGGAGCGCCGTCCGACACCATTGTCAGCGCTGCCGTATACTGCTCGGTGGTCGACAGCGACCGGGCTGACGACCTCGACTCGCTACGCCCGCTCTGCCGGCGTCTCACCGACCTGTCGTCGGCGACTCCCATGCCGCTGACGATTGACTATCAGACGCCTGCGACTCTCGGTGCCGACCGCATAGCGGCGGCTCTCGGTGCTCTCGCCATGGCCGGCGACAACCGTCCGCTGTTGGTGTCGGACATAGGCACTGCCGTGACCTACGACTTCATCGACCTCGGGCGTGTCTACCGTGGCGGCAACATAGCACCGGGCATCGACCTGCGTCTGCGTGCTCTCGCAGCATTCACCGACGCCCTCCCGGCAGTCTCGAGCGACGGAGGCCCCACTCCCATATGGGGCACGACAACGGCCGAGGCTATGCGCAGCGGTGCCGTGCGCGGCGTGGCGGCGGAGCTGGACTACTACCACCGCTCGGCAGGCATCAACACCCTGGCCGTGCTCACGGGCGGTTCGGCCGAACTCCTTATCAGACTGAATCTTATCACTTTCGACTATATACACGACCCCTATCTCGTGCACAAGGGGCTTTACAGCATTATTGACAGATGAAAATCAGCAAGCTCACAGCGGCTATCGCGCTTCTCATATCGGCATGCGGCATCGCATTCGCCCAGAACGGAACCATGACTCCCTATTCGGCATACGGCTACGGCGTGCTGCGCGACCATGCCACATCCACCCAGCGAGCAATGGGCGGTGTCGGCTACGCAATGAACTCCGGACGACAGATCAACGCCATGAACCCCGCCTCACATGCGGCCATCGACTCGCTGACATTCCTCTTCGACATGGGCATCGACCTCACGTCGCTGTGGCAGAGCGAGATACAGGACGGCAAAGAGGTCCGCGACAACAATTTCGGCGGCGGCCTCGACTACGTGACCATGCAGTTCCCGCTCGGCCGATACATGGGCGCCTCCGTCGGCCTGCTCCCCTTCTCGTCGGTGGGCTACTCCTTCGGCAGCAAGATTGACAACGGCCTTGACTCGCGTCAGGGCAACGGCAGCCTCAACGAGTTCTACGTCGCCGTGGCAGGCCGTCCGTTCAAAGGCTTCTCGGTCGGTGCCAACATATCGTACCTCTTCGGCACTATCATCAACGAGACATACGCCACCATATCGTCGTCGCAGAGCGCGCTCTTCCAGAAGCAGATGATGGTGCGTGACTTCCACCTCAACTTCGGCGCACAGTACTCGGTGGCCCTCAATCAGGGCGACCGCGTGACACTCGGCCTCACCTACAGCCCCGCCAAGACCCTCCTCGGCACAGCCCGACAGATATACTACGACACAGCGCTCGACACCGAAGTGCAGTTCTCCGACGAGCACAAGCTCAAAGGCAACTACTCGCTGCCCGAGACATGGGGCGCCGGCATCAACTATCAGTTCGGCCGTCGCGTCATGGTAGAGTTCGACTACACCTTCCAGCCCTGGAGCAAAGCCAAGTTCCGAGGCTACGAAGGCGAGCCTGTCATGCACAACTATGCCGACCGCACACGCTACTCTCTCGGCGGACAGTACACTCCCGACATCCGCGGCAGCTACTTCAAGCGCGTAAGCTACCGTCTGGGCGGATATTGGAGCAACGACTACCTCAAGCTGCAGGGCAACCACCTGCGCGAGTACGGCATCACGGCCGGCTTCGGCTTCCCCGTGCCCTCGATGCGCACCACCGTCAACCTCGGTCTGGAGTGGATGCACCGCCAGGCACACCCCAACCCCCTCATCAAGGAGAACTATCTCAACATCACAATCGGACTCAACGTCAACGAGATGTGGTTCCAGAAGAGCAAGCTGCTCTAACAATCACTCCCTCAGAGAGCAATGGCTGCTAAAAAGAACGCCATGCGATGGCTTGTGGCGGCGGTTGCTGCCGCCGGCATCGTCGTATGGCTGCTCATGCCCGCCAAGAGCGAGCCTATGCGCTACGTGCCCAACGCCTCCGACGGCGAGACCACGCCCACGATGGCGACATCCGACGTGTCGACATTCATCAGCGACTCGGGATACACCAAGTACCATGTCACGGCGCCGCTGTGGCAGATGTTCGAGGACGCCGAAGAGCCTTTCTGGCGCTTCCCCGACGGCCTCGAGCTTGAGCAGTACGACACCGAGATGCGCCCCGAGTCGACGGTCATCTGCGACTCGGCCGTCTACTTCTCGCGCAAGCGCCTGTGGAGGCTCGACGGAAACGTCGTCATGGTCAACACACAGGCCGACAGCTTCCTAACTCAGCAGCTGTACTGGGACCAGACTTCGCGCAAGATATACAGCGACTCCTTCATACACATCGTGCGCACCGACCGCATAATCGAGGGCTATGGCTTCGAGTCGGACCAGGGCATGGTGAGCTACTCTGTCAACCGGCCGACGGCAATACTGCCCGCCGACCGCACTCCCGGCTCGGCACGCAACCGCGCGCAGGTAGCGCCCGACAGCACGCCCGCGCCGACGGAAAATGCAGCGCCCGCAGCTCCTGCGCGCACCAAACAGGCACGCACGGCCAAGGCCGCCTTCGAAGCACCGGCGCCGCAGAAGGCCGACACCGTCAAGGGGCCGCGCTTCGAGAGGCTAAAACCCTCCACAATGTCACAAATGAAAAAATCACACTGACATCATGAACGTCTGGATTGTCATAACACTTGTCTCTCTGCTCTTCTCGGCGCTGTTCTCGGGCGTGGAGATGGCATTCGTCACCTCCGACCGCGTACGCGTCGAGCTTGACGTATCCCGCGGCGGCGTGCTCGCCCGCATCATCAAACGCTTCTACGCCAAGTCCGAGCTCTTTATCTCCACCATACTTGTGGGCAACAACGTGATGCTCGTCATCTACGGTATGGGGGCGGCGGCGCTTATCGAGCCTCTGCTGGGGCAGATATACCCCAACGAGCTGTTTATCCTCACCGGACAGACCATCATCTCGACCGCCGTCATCCTGCTCACGGGCGAGTTCATCCCCAAGACGGTCTTCGGCATCAACCCCAACAACTCGCTGAAAATCTTCGCCTTCCCCGTCTACCTGTTCTATATCGTGCTCTACCCCGTGTCGGCCTTTACCTCATGGCTGTCGCGAATACTGATGCGCCTTGTCGGCATCAAAGACCCCGACAAGAAGCTGCGCCTCATATCTATAGGAGACCTCAACGACTACATAGAGGAGACCATCGACGACATGGAAGAGAAGAAGCAGACCGTCGACAATGAAGTCAAAATCTTCCGCAACGCTCTCGACTTCGCCTCGGCCCACGTGCGCGACTGCATGATACCCCGCAACGAAATCGTGGCGATAGCCCTCGAGACCACCTCCCGCGAGGAGCTCGCCGCCATATTCCAGAGCACGGGGCGCTCCAAGGTCATAGTCTACGGCGACGACATCGACAACATCGTCGGATACATACACGTCAGCGAGCTCTTCGACCCCTCGGTTGACTGGAAAACACGCATCAAACCCGTGCTCTACACTCCCGAGAACCTGCTCGCCAACGTCATGATGCGCCGCCTGCTGTCGCAGAAACGCTCGATAGCGATTGTCATCGACGAGTTCGGTGGCACCGCAGGCATGCTCACCCTCGAGGACCTCATGGAAGAGATATGCGGCAACATCGAGGACGAACACGACAACTCGCGCCTCACGGCACGCGAGACCGAGCCGGGAGTATACGAGTTCTCGGGACGCTGCGAGATCGCTGAGATTAACGAGCGCTTCGACCTCGACATTCCCGAGGACGACAGCTACCAGACTCTCGCCGGATACATACTCCACTCCACAGGCTCTATCCCCGCGCAGGGCGACACCGTCATCATCGGCCCCTTCCACTTCGAGATTCTCAAAAAAGCCGTCAACCGCCTCGAGCTTATCCGCGTGGCGCTCAACAGCAACAGCGGGCAGGACGCACAATAACGGCGCCCGCGCCTCAGAAGGTGCGGACGAGCGAAATCTCGACTTTGGTCGGGCCTATATAATTGAGCTGCCGCGTCGACTGCCACACATAGTAGCCGCACTGCGGGATGTATTCGCGGCAGGCACCGCCGATATACCCTATGCCTATGCAGAAGTCGATGTTCAGACATCTGTTGAGCGGCAGTGAGTAGCCGTACTCGATGCCGGCGCCAAAGTTGGCTCTGTTCCAGATGGCTCCGCCCGGCACCCCGCCCATATATCCGCGGCCGCCCAGCTCAAAGTCCCATATAAGAGTCTGCGCATAGACTCCGACATGATGCCCGGCCAGCGGCCTCTCGGACGCAAGTCTGCCAAACCACCATCGTAGACCGATGTCGCCGCCGTATATCCTCCAGAAGAAGTTGCCGGCGCGGTGCGACCACCAAGCATACATCCATTCGCCCTGCAGGCTGAAGCTGCGGCCGAGATAAAGCTCGGCGCCGATATTGGGTACGGCAAGCGCATCGTACAGCAGGTTGGTGCGCAGCGCCCATCGGGCAGGACTGACCCTGTCGGGCGACGCCGCACCGAAGACCGACACCCTTACGAGCGACAGGTCAGTCTTGCGGCGCAACGAATAGAGCCTGTGCCTGAAGGCGTCAAGCCGCTCGCCATTACCCATGTATGAATCTACAATCTCGGTTTCGGCTACCCGGAAACGCACGGTGACACTGTCGGTAAGAACCCTTGCCGACAGGCACCGCGCAGTGAAGACCACACATAATATAACGAACAGGTGTCTCATATCTCGGGAGGGCGTCGCTGCAGCAAGCCCGACGCATGGCCGGAATTGCTGCAGACAGCGCCGCTTGGCGAATGACAGCTCCGCCCTTAAGGCTGCAGCTGAGTGGTTACAGTCACGAATGTGTCGACAGTAGGATTGCCGAACTCTATCTGCGACATATCGGGGTGGCCGTTGATGACCACATTATAGACATAGTGGTATCCGCTCTGCCATGCGGTGAACCCGGTGCCCTGCAGAGAGAGATAGATATATCCCTCGCCCGACAGACCTCCGTTAGGCAGATTTATATCGGGAGTATTGGCATTAGGCCATACCTTTTTGCCGGTGGCCTTGTCGTACATGGCACATGTCAGCGCCAGGTAGACTTCTTTTTCGTAGTCGCCGCCCTGCACGAAGGGGAGCTCCTGCGGGATGAAGTATTTGGCCGCGTCGCCTTCGATGTCGACATCAACAGGCTCGGGCGTCAGTGTGATTATCTCGCTCTGTCGCTGAGCCATGAAGAGCACGTTGAAGCTCTTGTCGGCGAGATTGCTCCATGTGCCGACCGACTCTGCCGAGGCCTCTCCGGCCGTGGACGCTGCCGGGAAAGAGAAGTCGCCGGTCCGGTTGGCGCCGACGATAGTAGCGTTGTTGACGCGCACTTCCAGCTTCGAATCCTCAGAGCTGAGCATCACCGTGATGCGGGCAAGAGCATGGCGGAAGTTGAATTTGACCTGCGCGTCGCTGCCCTTGGCCGGCTGCGTCATGCCCGGCTCCACGGCATATATGAAGTCGGAAGTGCCGCTGTTGTCGAAGTGCACGGCGTCGAGCGGCGTAGTGCCCTGCGGAAGCATGCCCTGCGGGGCATAGGCGTAGAAATTCAGCGCGTCGCCCGAAGGCCAGTATTTGACCGGAGAGTACTCCCACAGGCCCGAGCCGGTCTTGTTGACCTCAACATCGGTCATATATGCCGATTTGTCGGAAGCAAGATACCCGTACACAAAGAATTGGTCGAGGCTCGCAGTGGTGATGTCTGACGTAGCGCGGCCTTGCGGGAGCCTGCTTGCGGCAGTGAAACGGATAGCGTTGTCTGCCGCGGCAGGCACCGGATCATCTTCTTCCGTCGAGCATGCGGGCAAAGCGGCCACAAGCCCTATCGAAGCCAGTACTAAGAATTTGGAATGTCTCATATTACAGGACTTTAAGAGTGAACAAAATCTCTACAGCGTGACGACGTGATTGATGATAACCGTCTCCCAGTCTTGCACCGCCACGTCGAAACTCGTATCCGGGTTGTCGTCATCGCCGGGGGCGACGTCGGGCAAGTCAATCCCGTCGATTATTATTATAACATTCCTCTTGTCAGGAGAGTTTTCAATCTGAGCCGAAACATCGCGGCAATAAGCGGCAACACTGCCGTCAGCCATCACGGCTATAAAATACAGATACTGATGCGCCGAGAGACCGGCCGAACTGCCGAAGGCGTAGGTGCTGCCCGTTATCTCCGTGCCGCCTCGCGACGCGATGAACATATACTCGCCCTCCGACGGCGAGAGTATGTCATAGGCTATAAGCTCCGAGGGCGACAAACCCGACAGCACATAGTACCCGCGTCTGAAACCGTCAATGTCCGTCACATTACGCAGAATACAAGTGTACTTCGACGTGCGCGGGGCGGGAAAACATCTCAGCACATGCCGGCCGCACTTTTTCGTCTCAGCCTCGGACGAGTCGCAGTCCGGCCGACCCGGACTGTACGTCACCGAGCACAGCTCCACCGTCACATCCTCCGCCGTGGCGCAGTACAGCGGGTCGGGGCTGTGATAGCCCTTGCATGCGAGCAAGTCCGGAAAAGAGTCCCTCACCGCCTCGGGCCATACCACAGGCGCCGACTCCTCGGTATATGCTTTGTAGCTTCCCATCCGCGACGTGCCGCTGTACATGATATACTTCGTATCGTTGTTGAAAGCCATCATCCTGTAGCGGCCCGCCGGAATCTCTATCTCGCCCCCGTCGTGCCCCGCCAGTTCATAGCGCCATACCCTGCCGTCATCCCCCTCGGGGAAGAACACCAGCGACATACCGTCGGGGGCGGCCTCCGGAGCATAAGACCAGTCGAATACCACTTCAATACCGATCATGGCCGATGCCGGGTATACAAGCTCCTTCTGACGGCAGCCGCACAGCAAGCCCGGGACAGCGGACAACAGCAGCCACAACAGCCACTGCGGCATGCCTGACCGACGTGCAGCCGGCCACCGGTGTGTATGTATCCCGTTCAGCTCCCTCATTTTAAAGTCGATAAAAGATGAATATAAATATGTAACGCCGCCATCGCGCCATGTGTTCGGAGGGGCGGCCGCCGACATCAGTCCCCGACAAACTTTTTTTATAAAAAACTTGACTTGTAAAAAAAAAATATTAAATTTGCAACACGTCTTAAATCTGCCACCAGTCAAAACAAAAAGCCATCATTTCCCACCATATCCCTTTCAAAATGCGCAAGACTTATTTCAAAAACATCACGGTACTGCTCGTGCTCCTTTTCCTCGCCATGACGACATCGTGCGTGTCGCGGAAGAACTGCCTTGTGTGCAATGACATAACCGAAAGGAGCCACTTTTATACATTTCTAAGATTCGACAGCACATATACGTCTGTCAAGTCGCTGGAAAATAGATGGATACTTGACTCTGCAATAAGTGCGTCACCTGTTCCGCTAAGCGACAGCCTTATTATCCTGACAATACGTGGATTTGTTGATGAGACGCCCTACATAAGCGTGAAATCAGGCTCGAAGCTAATCAATATACAATATAGGGATGCTTTAAAACTTTCGGATTCACACATACCTGTTGTAGAATACTCTGACTTCAATGCTGATATCAGCTTGGCAGGAAAGACAATCTTCTCGTGGGATATTGACCGACTGATAAGTGTATTGTCGTGCGCACCTTCGTACTGGTCCGAACCTTCTTTTTATACTATCATACGGCTTACCCAAAAGAATGGGAAAATAAAAGACTGGGAAGAATACAGATTCGAGAGGCCTAACACTTGGAAAGACTGCACCGACTCGATACGTAAAGGACTTTTTTCGGAGGACTGAAGAACATGTCACGAAACTATAACTCATTAAAGCACGCCACGGCACTGCTCGTGCTCCTCTTCCTCGCCATGACGACTTCGTGCGTGTCGCGGAAGAACTGCCTTGTATGCAACGACATACAAGAGAAGAGTAACTTTTACACCTTTGTAAGATTCGATAGCACATATACGTCTGTCAAGTCGCTGAAGAATAGATGGATACTTGACTCTGTCCTGAATGCTGTACCTATCCCTCTCAGCGACAGCCTTATTATCCTGTCAACACTTGATGGAATTGTTGACCCCAGACCATACATAAGCGTTAAATCAGGCTCGAAGCGAATCAATATATATTACAGGCCTACTTCAATGGATATATACTCATACATCCCGGAGATAGAGTACTCTGACATCAATACGAATATCAGCCTGGAAGAAAAGACAGTTTTCTCGTGGGATATTGACCGACTGATAAGTGTATTATCGTGCTCACCCTCGTATGTGTCAAGCACTTTTAATTATACTATCATACGGCTTACCCAAAAGAATGGGAAAATAAAAGACTGGGAAGAATACAGATTCCAAACACCTTGCTCGTGGGAAGACTGCACCGACTCGCTGCGTAAAATACTTTTAATGGAGGATTGAAGAACATGTCACGAAACTATAACTCATTAAAGCACATCACGGCACTGCTCGTGCTCCTCTTCCTCGCCATGACGACTTCGTGCGTGTCGCGGAAGAACAACCTGATATGCTATCCGGAAATCAACGACGAGCATTTCACTAAGTTCGACAGCGCATATGTGTCCGACAAATGGCACTTCGACAAGACGTCGTTTGACCTTGTAAGGCAGAAGGCCGGCATGCCCCTGAGCGACACTCTGATTATTCTTACATCCTACCAAATCAATAAGTACCCGGAGATACTTGCCAAGTCCGGTGATTCATTCATCGCAATCGGGTATGAGCGGGACGGATGTTGCTTCTTCCCTACAAGAGTGAAGCATTACAGCGGGCAGCCCGAAAACTATGAGAACTTGTACGACTCCGCGAGAGTGGCGACTGTTTTCTCGTGGGATATCGCCGAACTGAACAGGCGCCTTCACAAAATTGATGATGGTTACCCCTATATTATCGATGTATACAGCGTCATGACACGGGTAGTGACCCGCAATGGCCGCATACAGAGCTGGGAAGAATACAGCTTCAACGATCCGTTTATACCTGAACCCGCCGACGAAGAATGAATATGACAACGAATACTACGGCAAACGGCCGTGCACTCAGGTGGTGCACGCGTCTTGCAGCATGCGCACTTATGGCCTTGGCAGCCTCGTGCGTAACATCACGAAACTATATGGTGTGCAACGAGATCCGCAAAGACAACCGATTCATTGAATTCGACACCACGTATGTATCGGCACGTTCGATACCGGACAAATGGATGCTCGATTCGCTGCAGAGTTATGGAATCAGCGGTCTGAGCGACACTCTGATTATAGGCTACTATGAACATGAGACCGGTTTTCCGCCTAAACGTGCCAGAATGCTGGTGAAGTCAGACTCGACATACTACTGGATATGGCTTAACGACCGGTACCCGCCGAATATCACAAGATACAGCCGTCGGGGTGATAAGCTGATACTGCCGAATGGCCGTTCAGAACGTAGAATTTATGAATTCGACAAATTGGTCTTCTCCTGGGATATCGCAACTATCCGGCGACTGCTTGAAGGCAAACGGAACACATGCATGACGCTCTGGACGATTATCCGCGCAGTCAGAGACGGCGACAGGATAAAGCAGTTGGAGGAATACACACTCTACGCACTGCCCGAAGAGTTTATCGTCAGCTCCGACGATTCTGCCGGAGACTGAAGCCCGGCCGGCAGCCGCACCCGATAACTGTCTGCGTCCCCCCTGCGGCGGCGACGCTGACAGTCTTTTATATATGGTAAAATTTGTGTATCTTTGCGGCATCAAAATTTTGAGACCATATATGGACTGTTCATGCAAAAGCAGTACCGAGGCACGGGGCGAGACGCTCAAAGCCGAGATTCTGCAACTGAAAAAGGATAAGAATGCCGTTATTCTGGCACACTACTATGTCGACGGCGCCCTGCAGGACATCGCCGACTATGTAGGCGACTCGCTTGCGCTTGCCCAAAAGGCTGCCGCCGAGTGCGCCGACGCCGACATCGTGGTGATGTGCGGCGTCAACTTCATGGCCGACACCGTCAAGGTGCTGTGCCCCGGCAAGAAGGTGCTCGTGCCCGACAATACCGCGGGCTGCTCGCTGGCCGACAGCTGTCCGGCCGACGACTTCGAGGCCTTCATCAAGGCACATCCGGGGCATACCGTAATCTCGTATGTCAATACGTCGGTCGACGTCAAGGCGCTGAGCGATGTGCTCGTCACATCGGGCAACGCCCGCAAGATTGTCGACAGCATGCCTGCCGACGCCAGGATAATCTTCGGCCCCGACCGCAACTTAGGCTCCTACATCAACTCGGTGACCGGCCGCGACATGGTGCTGTGGGACGGCGCCTGCCATGTGCACGAGCGTTTCTCGGTCGACAAGATTGCCGAGCTGAAGCTCCAGCACCCCGACGCGCCGGTGCTCGTCCACCCCGAGTGCAAGCGTCCGGTCGTGCTGATGGCCGACAAGGTAGGCTCGACGGCTGTGCTCCTCGACTATGCGCTCAAGAGCGACGCCCGCGAGTTCATCGTAGCCACCGAGAGCGGCATCCTGCACAAGATGCGGCAGGGCGCTCCCGACAAGACATTCATCCCCGTGCCCCCGGCCGACAGCACATGCGGCTGCAACGACTGCGCCTACATGAAGCTCAACACCCTCGAGAAGCTGCGCGACTGCCTGCGCGACGAAGCTCCGGAGATACACGTCGACCCCGAGCTCGCTGAGCGCGCCCTGCGACCCATCGAGCGCATGCTCGAACTCAGCGCCCGCTGACACTACACCAATCACGAACAATAACCTTCTTCATATAAATGGAATATAATCACAAGACCATCGAGAGCCGCGTGCACAAGTTCTGGCAGGACGGCGACATATACCGCGTCGACATCGACCCGTCGCGCCCCAAATTCTATGTGCTGGACATGTTCCCCTACCCCTCGGGAGCCGGCCTGCATGTGGGTCACCCGCTGGGATATATCGCCAGCGACATCTTCGCCCGCTACAAGCGCCTGCAGGGCTTCAATGTGCTGCATCCGATGGGCTTCGACGCCTACGGACTCCCCGCCGAGCAGTATGCCATCCAGACGGGACAGCACCCCGAAGTGACCACCCGCGAGAACATCGCCCGCTACCGCAGCCAGCTCGACAACATAGGCTTCAGCTTCGACTGGAGCCTTTTTTTTGTTACGTGGTACACCGAGTTCTACAAGTGGACACAGTGGGCA